>CAJOOD010000052.1 GCA_905236085.1 uncultured Bacilli bacterium | reverse complement strand
GTGTCTGGAAAAATCCGTATGAATTACATTCGCATTCTTCCGGGAGATAAAGTTACAGTAGAAATCTCGCCTTATGATTTAACACGAGGCCGTATCACATTTAGATTCAAATAGAATCGAGAAAGTAGAGGAATTATTATGAAAGTAAGACCCTCAGTAAAACCAATTTGCCCAAAGTGCAGAGTTATTAAGAGAAATGGCAAAGTTATGGTCATTTGCTCTAACCAAAAGCACAAGCAAAGACAAGGTTAATTTAGGAGGAAAAGGAACATATGGCACGTATTGTTGGTGTTGATATTCCAAACGACAAACCAGTTAATATCGCCCTTACCTATATCTATGGTATTGGACGTAGCACCGCGAAAAAGATTTGCGCTGACGCTAAAGTTGATGGCGCCATCCGTGTTAAAAATCTTAGCGATGATCAATTTAATGCAATTCGTAACGAATTAGCAAAATATAAAACCGAAGGTGATTTACGTAGAGAAGTTGCCCTCAATATCAAGACTTTAACCGAAATCGGTTGCTATCGTGGTAAAAGACATAAAATGGGTTTACCAGTTAGAGGTCAAAGAACCAAAACTAACGCTCGTACCCGTAAAGGTCCACGTAAGACAATCGCTAATAAGAAACAAGCCACACAAGGTTAATAGAGAAAGGAGAGCATTAATATGGCCGCAAAAAAAGCAAAAACAAGTGCTAGAAAAAAGAAAATTAAACGTTCATATACTAAAGGCGTTGCACACATTCATGCCACTTTCAATAACACGATTGTGACAATTTCTGATGAACAAGGCAATGTCATTTCCTGGAGCAGTGCTGGTGCATTAGGCTACAAAGGAAGTAAGAAATCTACTCCATTTGCCGCTCAACAAGCCGCAGAAGCTGCTGCAAAAGTGGCGTTTGATCAAGGTTTAAGACAATTAGACGTTGATGTCAAAGGTCCAGGTCCAGGTCGTGAAGGCGCTATTCGTGCATTAGGCACCGTTGGTATGCAAGTATTATCCATTACCGATAGCACACCTATCCCACATAATGGATGCCGCCCACCAAAGAGACCACGCCGCTAATATAAGGAGGTTTAAGCCATGGTTAAATTACCAGACCCATTTGAAAAATTCAGTATTACTCATGCCGATTATGACGGCAATGAAAATTATGGTAGATTCATCATCGAACCATTAGGAAGAGGCTTTGGCCTAACTATTGGTAATGCCTTAAGAAGAGTATTATTATCTTCCTTACCAGGTGCGAGTATCTACGCTATCGAAGTCGAAGGTGCAAGACATGAATTCTCCGCCTTAGAAGGTATTGAAGAAGATGTTGCTATTATCATCCTTAATTTAAAAGACTTAGTCTTAAAAATTGATGGTGAAGATGAAGAAAATAGACGTTTAGAAATAGATGTCACTGGTCCAAAAACTGTTACTGGTGCCGACATTCAATGTCCTACCGGCGTCAGCGTCATCAATAAAGAAGTCGTTATCGCTCATGTAACAGATGGTGGTCATTTACATATGACACTCTACGCTAGAAATGGTAGAGGTTATGTCACCAATGAAATGAACAAGACCTTACACCCACATCTTCCAGTTGGAGTTATTGCTACCGATAGTAATTATTCACCAGTTGTTAAAGCTTCTTATACTGTCGAACCAACTCGTGTTGGACACGATTCTAGATTTGATAGATTAATCTTAGAAGTTCAAACCAATGGTTCATGCACTCCACAAAGCGCTGTTGCCTTATCCGCTAAAATATTAGTCGATCACTTCAGCAAATACTTAGATTTAGAGACCGCTACTAGAGATATCAATATCGAAAAAGAAGTGGTAGTCCAAGAAGAAAATCAATATGAAAATGTTACTATTGATGAATTAGTCTTATCCATTCGTTCTGGCAACTGTTTACGTAGAGCGGGTATTCAAACCGTTATGGAATTAACAGAAAAGACCGAAGATGAAATGATTAAGATTAAGAATCTTGGTAAGAAATCATTAAAAGAAATCAAGGAAAAATTAGCCGCTATGGGACTAAGTTTCCGCAGCAATTAGGAGGAACAACTTATGCCAGCACAAGGTAGAAGAAATGTTCATGGTAAGACCGGTGTTAGATTTAAAGCCGCTTATACCAAGAGCAAAAGAGAAAATATGCTCCGCAATGTCGTTTCTGAGCTCATCATTCACGAACATGTCACTGTCACCAGTGGTGTGGTTAAAGAAGTTATCTCTGAAACCGAAAGACTTGTCACATTAACCAAGAAAGAAGATAAATTAAGCGCCAAACGTTTAGCTGCTTCTTATCTTAGAAAGATTTATGCCGACAAAGATAAAAAAGTTTCAGCTTTAGATTACTTATTCGATGTCTTAGGCCCACGTTACGCTGACCGTAACGGCGGTTATCTCACCACTTATAAGGTTGAAAATCGTCGTGGTGATAACGCCCAAAAAGTTATCATTGCCTTTGTTAAATAAGCATATTTAAATTAATAGCGAAGTAGAGGATTATTCTTCTACTTTTCTTTTTACCTAGTTATAATTGACTTATGGAATGGAAACTAATTGATATCAAGCAGGAGACCAATCATAAATTTCTTAATTTCTTCACTCTTATTTATGAGATTAAAGATAAGAATAATGAGATTAAAAAATATGAATATTTTATGGCCTCTAGACATAATAAAGATGAATTATATGCTTTAAATAAGAGCAAAAGACCAGATGGAGTCTTGATTCCTTGTTATTATGTCAATCCAAATAATAAGGAGATATCATTATTAATCACCACACAATTTCGTCCACCTTTAAATTCTTATGTCACCTCTATCTGCGCAGGATTATTAGATGAAGGCGATGATTTATTAAGCGCGGCTAAAAGAGAAGCCTTAGAAGAAGGCGGGGTGATAATCGATAATCTAGAAATATTAGCCAAAAGCGCGCCGACATCCAGCGGGTTGAGTGATGAAAGGGATGCTGTAGTCTTAGGAGAAATCGTAGGCTTTGCATCTAATCATTTAGAGGAATTTGAAGATATATCTACCAAATTAATTCCTTTAAAAGAATTAGAAGCGATGCTAGATGATGATAGATATCTATTTGCCTTAAGTGTTAGATTGATAATTAAATATCTAATAATGAGATTCAAGCAATAAAAAAAGCGACCACTGAAGTCGCTTTTTAAGTTATCCAATCTATTTATTCGTTAGTGTAATTATCAAAATATCCTTGCACTAAGACCACAGGTGTGCCCTTATCACCAGAGCCAGATGTAAGATCACACAATGAACCGATGAGGTCAGTTAATTGACGTGGGGTAGTACCTTCGGAGGCCATATTTCCTTTTAGATTAGCATCTTTTGCTTTGATAGATTCTTCAATAGCCTTTTTCAGTTCATCGCCTTTTAAGTCTTTGAAGTCGTTATCAGCGAGATATTTTAATTTTAATTCATTAGGTGTGCCCACCAAACCTTTGGTGTGGAATGGTGAAACCACTGGGTCCGCTAATTCCCAAATCTTACCTTGAGGATCTTTAAATGCTCCATCGCCATAAACCATGACTTCGACATGTTTGCCAGTTTTTTCTAATATTTCTTTTTGAATATTATCGACCAAGTCTTGGGCATCGCGTGGGAATAATTTAATGGTATCTTCGGTGGCTTTATTTGAGCCTAATAGACCATATTTTTCATTATATCCGCTGCCATTGACACTAGAAGACATCACATCATCAAGAGTGAATACTTTTTCTGCTCCATTAGCAAGAAGGATGCGTTTAGTTCTTTTTCTGGTGTGGATATCGCAAGCTAAGACATCCTTGGTATAATTTAAGATAGCGCGTGGATTATTCGCGAAAATAACTTCGACTTCTGCGCCTTCTTCTTTGATTAAATCTTCATAATATTGGATGTAATCCATTCCGGTGAATGGGTGAAGAATAACACCAAATAATTCTCTATATTTTTCTAAAGTTAGGACATCGGAATATGGATTGACTCCCTTTTCATCTATGAGGTCTAGTGGCACTAATTCGTTACCGACTTCATCGCTTGGATATGATAGCATGAGGGTGATTTTTTTCGCTCCTCTAGCAATACCTCTTAAACAGATAGCAAATCTATTTCTCGATAGAATTGGGAAAATGACACCAATATGTCCATTTGGAAATTTATTTTTAATATCTTGAGCGATATCGTTAGTGGTGCAGTAATTTCCTTGGCTTCTAGCAACGATTGATTCTGTAATGGCGATAACATCTTTATCTCTTAAAGCAAATCCTTCCGATTCAGCGGCCTCTAGAACACTATTTGTGACGATTGAGGCTAGATTATCGCCTTTTTTGATGATTGGGCAACGTATTCCACGTGATACGGTTCCTACTTTTCTTTCTTTCATGTTTTTATCCCCCTGATAAAAAAATCATAAAACTTCAAGCGATATTCATAAATAATTTTTTTAAATATTTTATTTTGTTTATAAAAATATAGCATTTATAACTGTTAGTAATGACTAACCATATTGTTAAGTTTTATACTAAAACTAGTAAATAATAACTTTGTTATTTTTTAGGAGCTTAAAAATGGAAAAATTACAAGCAAAAGCGGTGGAACAAATTACTGAAATTGTTCATCGTTACAAAGATGAAGAAACACCTTTAATGATGATTCTTGAAGCTATTCAATCGGAATATGGCTATATTCCTTTAGAAGTTCAAGAATTAGTCTCCTCTTTAACTGGCGTGCCAGTCGCAGAGATTTATGGTGTTGTTACTTTCTATTCCTTTTTCTCTTTAACACCAAAGGGAAAATATGTCATTGGTGTCTGCTTAGGAACAGCTTGCTATGTCAAGGGTTCACAACAAGTAATGGACAAATTTGAAGAATTATTGGGAATTAAGCCAGGAGAAACATCCGCGGATGGTTTATTCACTCTTGATGCCTTAAGATGCATCGGAGCCTGTGGTATCGCTCCCGCTTTATCTATTAATGGTAAAGTCTATCCAAAAGTGCAAGTCAGCCAAGTCAAAGATATCATTAATGAATATCGCGCTAAAGAGGGCGCTAATTAATAGGAGGGCAGATATATGGCAGAAATAATTAAAAATCAATCGCAATTGCTTGAAAGACTAAAAGGCTGTCATGAATGTTTTGAAGCTAAATTAGCCGGAAATGATGGCAAACGACATATTCTAGTATGTGCTGGTACAGGCTGTTTATCTAGCGAATCCGCAGCAATATTAGAAGAATTACAAAAATTAATCATTGAAAAGAATCTTAAAGATAAGGTGGAAGCTAATAAAGTCGGATGCTTTGGTTTCTGTTCTCAAGGTCCGTTCGTTAAAATCTTCCCAGAAGATAGATTATATCGCGGAGTTAAAGTCAAAGATGCCACAAGAATTATCGATGAAGATATTATCGGTGGCAAAGTTATTGAAGATTTATTATATGTTGATCCAGCCACTAAACAAAAAGTGGAAAAACAAGATGATATTAATTTCTATAAGAAACAATTAAGAATTTCCTTACATGGATGTTCCTTAATCAACCCAGAAGTCTTAGAAGAAGCGATGGGTTATGGAGCTTTTGAAGGTTTAATTAAAGCCTTAAATACTCCTCGCCAAGAAGTAATTAATGAAGTCTTAGCCTCAGGTATTAGAGGTAGAGGTGGTGCGGGATTCCCAACCGGTCGTAAATGGCAATTTGCTTATGATCAAGTAAGCGAAGAAAAATATGTCATTTGTAATGGTGATGAAGGCGATCCAGGTGCCTTTATGGATCGTTCCATCTTAGAAGGTAACCCAGTCAATGTCATTGAAGGTATGATGATTGCTGGTTATGCAATTGGGGCTAAAAATGGTTATTTCTACGTCAGAGCGGAATATCCAATCGCTGTTGAAAGATTAAGAATCGCGATTAAAGAAATGGAAGCCTGCGGACTTTTAGGTGATAACATCTTAGGTACTGGTTTCTCATTTAGATGTCATATTAGATTAGGTGCTGGTGCCTTCGTTTGTGGTGAAGAGACTGCCTTACTTAATTCTATTGAAGGTAAACGCGGAATGCCTAGACCACGTCCTCCATTCCCTGCTGTTAAGGGCTTATGGGGTAAACCATCTATTATCAATAACGTCGAAACATTAGCCTCTATTCCTTATATTTTAAGAGAAGGTGCTGCAAAATTTGCTTCTATCGGTACAGAAAAATCTAAAGGAACTAAGGTCTTTGCTTTAGGTGGAAAGGTCAACAATGTTGGCTTAGTAGAAGTTCCTATGGGTGTCACTTTAAAAGAACTTATCTTTGATATCGGTGGCGGTATTCCAAATGGTAAGAAATTTAAAGCCATTCAAACCGGTGGTCCTTCTGGAGGTTGCTTAACCGAAAAAGATTTGGATACACCTATTGATTATGATAATTTAGTCGCTCGTGGCTCTATGATGGGCTCTGGTGGTGCGATTGTCATGGATGAAGATAACTGTATGGTTGACGTCGCTAAATTCTACATGGAATTTATCTGCGATGAATCTTGTGGTAAATGTACTCCATGTCGTATTGGTACAAAGAGAATGTTAGAAATCTTAACCAAGATTACCGAAGGTAAGGGCACAACAGAAGATTTAGAAGAATTAAAAGAATTAGCCAATATTACCAAAACCAATTCCTTATGCGCTTTAGGTCAAACCGCTGCTAATCCTGTAACTTCAACGATGACAGCTTTCCCAGAAGAATATGAAGCTCACGTCGTTGATCATAAATGTCCTGCTCATATCTGTAAGAGCATGATGGAATATTACATCATTCCAGAAAAATGTATGGGTTGTACCTTATGTTCAAGAAATTGTCCTGCTGCGGCTATTTCTGTTACTGATCAACCTGCTAAATTACCAAATAAATTCATTCACCATATCGATCCCGCGAAGTGCGTCAAATGTGGTGCATGTTTAAGCGGATGTCGCTTCGGTGCGATTATTAAGAGATAAGGAGAAAACTTATGGCATTAGTAAATATTAAAATTGAAGGTCAATCCTATCAAGTCGAATCCGGCTTAACCATTTTACAAGCCGCGAGAAAATGCGGTTATAACATCCCTTCCTTATGTTCATATATGGATGGAAGATGCTCTTTAGCTAGCTGTCGTGTTTGCTTAGTGGAAGTCAAAGGCGCAAGAGGATTGGTGGCATCTTGTGCATATCCTGTTAATGAAGGTATGGAAATATTCATTTCTTCACCAAAAGCCACTGAGGCGAGAAGAAATAGTGTTGAATTATTACTTTCTAACCATCATCAAGATTGCTTGCAATGTCCAAAGAATGGTCATTGTGAATTATTAGAAGTTTCTAAGATGGTCGGCGCCCGTCCAGAAAAATTCAAAGGCGTACAAACTCCATCCACAAAAGATGAATTAGCTCCAGGCCTAGTTAGAGACACTTCTAAATGTATCTTATGTGGTAGATGTATTGAAACTTGTAAAGCATTACAAGGTATTGGTGTCTTAGGCTTTGAAAGAAGAGGCTTTAAGACTATTGTTGCTCCCGCTCAAAATAGAAGTTTTGCTGAATCTCCATGTATTCAATGTGGACAATGCGTCTTGGTTTGCCCAACTGGCGCGTTGATGGAACATAGTGAAATCGCTAATGTGGATAAAGCATTAAAAGAAGGCAAATTTGTCGTTGTACAAACCGCTCCTGCGGTTAGAGCGGCCATCGCGGAAGAATTTGGCGCGAAGATTGGTACCACTGGTACTGGCAAGATGGTTGCTGCTTTAAGAAGATTAGGCTTCTCTAGAGTATTTGATGTCAATTTCGGTGCTGACTTAACCATTATGGAAGAAGCTAATGAATTATTGCATCGTATCAATCATGGCGGAGTCTTACCACAAATCACTTCCTGTTCTCCAGGCTGGATTAATTATATGGAATTCTTCTACAGAGATTTAATTCCTTATGTCTCTACTTGTAAATCTCCACATCAAATGCAAGGAGCTATTACTAAAACATATTTTGCAGAAAAACATAATTTAGATCCAAAAGATATCTATGTGGTCTCCATTATGCCATGTACCGCGAAGAAATATGAAAAGACTAGACCTGGTCAAGAATCTAAAGATGGTCTAAAAGATGTCGATGCCGTATTAACCACTCGTGAATTAGCTAGAATGATTAAACGTGCCGGTATTAATTGGAATAAATTACCAGAAGAAGAATTTGATCAAGACTTATTAGGTCAATATTCTGGTGCAGGCGTCATCTTTGGTGTCACTGGCGGTGTTATGGAAGCTGCCTTAAGAACCGCTTATAAATCACTAACCGGTAAAGAACACGAATTGATCAAATTTGAAGCTGTTAGGGGTTTAGAAGGTGTAAAAACCGCATCAATTGATGTCAATGGCACAATCTTAAAAGTTGCTGTTGCTTCTGGAATGAAAGACGCTAAAGTCTTATTAGATGAAGTTAGAGCGGGTAAATCTCCATATGCCTTTATCGAAATCATGGGTTGTCCTGGTGGATGTATTAATGGTGGTGGTCAACCATACGTTAAACCTCTCATGCTTCCAGATGAAGAAGATAACATTTTAGAAACCTATCGTGCAAAGAGAGCTTCTGTTTTATATTCTGAAGATGAAAGACAAGCCATAAGACAATCTCATAATAATCCAGATATCATTAGATTATATGATGAATTCTTAGGCGCTCCATTATCTGAAAAAGCGGAAGAACTATTACATACCTACTATAACGCGAATAGAGAAACATTCACCGATAAGAAATAAAATCTATTAATTTAGGCTCGATTCATAAAACTGGATCGGGTCTTTTTTTATTATATAGGGCTAAATTTGTGTGATTTTAATCATCGATTCTCACAAAATGCAAAAAAATAAATGATATATAATATATATCATTTAAAGCCAGTTTTTCTCAAAGTTTGCCTAAAAATAATTTTTTATTATATTTTATTTTTCTAATTGTTTATAATGATTGTACTAGGAAATTATGGAAATCAAATTATACAACTCATTAAGCAAAAAAACAGAAATCTTCACTCCTATTAAAGAAGGAGAAGTCTCCATGTACGTATGTGGTCCTACTGTATATAATTATCCACATATTGGTAACATGAGACCGGTCGTAGTCTTTGATACCTTAAGACGTTTCTTTGAATATGTCGGTTATAAGGTTAATTACGTGTCTAACTTTACCGATGTAGATGATAAGATTATCAATCAAGCTATTAAAGAAAATAAGAGTGAATTAGATTTAGCTAATTTCTATATTGCTGAATTTAAAAAAGAAATCCATCAAATAGGCAGCAGAGACGCGAACATCAATCCGCGCGTTACTGAATATATCGATAAGATTATTGCCTATATTGCTGCGCTTGTGGATTTAGACGCTGCATATGTGGTGGATGGAGATGTCTATTTTAGAGTTTCTAAAATTAAAGATTATGGATCTTTAAGTGGAATTAATGTCGATGACTTGATTTCAGGCGCACGTGTTGAAGAAAATTCTAAAAAGGAATCGCCTCTAGATTTTGCTTTATGGAAAAAAACAGATGTTGGTATTAAATGGCCTTCACCTTGGTCTTTAGGTCGACCAGGCTGGCATACTGAATGCTGTGTTATGATTGATTCTATATTCCCTGAATCAAATGGAAAAATTGATATTCATGGTGGTGGATATGATTTAAAATTCCCTCATCATGAAAATGAGATAGCTCAAACCGAAGCTAGACATCATCATAAAATTGCCAATTATTGGATTCATAACAATTTTGTCAATATTAATAATGAAAAGATGTCTAAATCCTTAGGCAATGTCTATCTCGCTAAAGATTTAATTGACCGTTATGGCGGTTTAGCGGTGCGTTTGATTATTTTAAGCGCCCCATATAGACAACCCATCAATTTCACTGATGAAGCGATGCAAACGGCGATTAAAGAATTAAACAAAATTAAGAATTTGTATAAGCAATTAACTTTGTTATTGCAATTAAATGACATCAAATTGCCAATTAAAGAACACGCTAGTGAAGAATCTATGAACAAATTCTTGTCATCGCTCGCGGATGATTTAAATACAGCGAATGCCTTAACAGAATTATATGATTTAATCAAGAACGCTAATATAGCTCTAAGAACTGCTAATCCTGATATTGCCTTACTTAGAGATTATTATGTCACTTTAAATGATATGCTTTCTATTTTGGGCTTAGAAATTGATCCGGTCATCTTAAGTGAAGATGATTTAAATATATATAAGAAATATATGGAAGCGAAGGCTAATAAAGATTTTGCCTCCTCAGACATATATCGTAAAACATTGATGGAAAAGGGTATTCTATAATCATGGCTAATTTGATTTATGGAAGAAATACCGTAAAAGACGCCTTAAATAATGTAAAAGTTGATAAGGTTTATTTATCCCAAGGCTTTTCTGATAAATCGATAATATCCTTATGCAAAGAAAAAAGAATACCAATCGTCATTAAGAGCAATAGTGAACTAGATAAGATGGTCAATGGCAACCATCAAGGCATAGTGGCAGAAAGCCAAAGATTTGAATATTCATCTTTAGAAGAAATTATTAGACTTTCTAAAAACGAAGCCCATCCATTAGTCTTATTGCTTGATGAAATTAATGATCCAGGTAATTTTGGCGCCATTATTAGAAGTGCAGATGCCTTCTCAGTTACAGGAATCATTATTAAGAAACATAACCAAGTTATGGTTAATTCTACGGTATTCAAAACATCAACAGGCGCGATTAACCATGTTAAAATAGCGCAGGTCAGTAATCTGTCGCAAGCTTTAGAAACATTAAAAGAGCATGGATTTTGGTCTATTGC
>CAJOOD010000051.1 GCA_905236085.1 uncultured Bacilli bacterium | reverse complement strand
TTTTTTTATCATCTTTTCTAATCATTAAAAAGAAGAAATATTATCTTTACGCCTTATTGTGTGGTAATGCTTTCTTTGCTTTCATAAGCACCACTACAATCATGCTTGGATTTAGTACAGGCTTCCATTTGTATTTAATTGGACTATGTGTTGTTTCCTTCTTTTCTACTTATTTTTCAAGAAATAAAGAAGTTAAAAATTCCATAATATGGGCAATACTATCTCTAATTATATATTTAGCCTTATACATTATAACTAGGTATGTCTCTCCATATTATGCAATTGATAGATGGTTAGAAATGACCTTATTTATAACTCATTCAATTATTGCCTTTAGTTTGGTTGCTGCTTATTTGGTCATCTTCTTGCGATACGCCATTTCATTAGAAAATAAGATTACAAACGAATCTAGAACTGATGAATTAACTCAAATCGCTAATCGCTACGCTTTATATGATTATTTTGATGACATAAGAGATAAATCTTCTTTGATACTTGCCTTATTTGACATCGATAATTTTAAGAATATCAATGATACTTATGGACACGTCGAAGGAGACTTTGTGTTAAAAGAAATTGCTCGTATTACAAATTCTACTTTAGAAGGATCGTTTATCTGTCGTTATGGCGGTGAAGAATTTATCGCAGTTTTAAAAGATGATGATGCTTATAACAAATTAGATGCCTTACGAAGCAATATAGAAAAAGAAGACTTTATAATTAATGACAAAAATATTAAATTAACTATTACCATTGGCGCGGCTAAATATAGAGATGATTTAGACTTAGAAAAATGGATTGAGCTCGCTGATGAAAAGATGTATCAAGGCAAAAACAGCGGCAAAAACAAGATTATTTTCTAAATATCATTAATAATAAAACAGCAACGGATTGTTAATTACCGCTGCTGTTTTTAATTGCTTTTTTTGTTTTATTCGACAAAATCTACTCTAGCTACGATAAAGGCAACCATCACTATATCATCGAGTTTGGCATCATTGATATGCAATCTATAAGCACCTTTACCAGTTCTTAGGATGTTTACATTGCCTTCATTCCACGGATCTTTTATAGAAGCTTGGTAGATGTTAGCAATATTTTTCCCGAGTTGCCATATTTCATATCTAGCAATTGTTTTGGTATCAAAGAAGGATTTAATTTCTATGCCGTGGTTTCTTAAATAATCCCAACAATTAACTCCATCAATTCTAAAACTACTAGTTTGTGAGAAATCAAGACCATCCTCTCCGCTATTGGCGCTTAATACTTTGCTGGCCTTAACAGTTTTGGTTTTACCATTTTCATGATTAATAAAATCAAAGACATCATTACCAACAGGATTGAATTTTGTTAATTTTACATCAAAGACAACTTTTCCTTCTTTATTTTCTACAATATAGCTTTGATTCATCTTGCCACCAAAATGGAAGAATAATTTGGTGTCTTGTACTTGTGTTCCAGCATCTTCATTAGCTAAATTAGCTCTTACTTCTTCCTCGCTCAGAGGTTTATTTCTTTGAATGTCACGTTTAGCATAAATAAACATGAATACAGAAATAACAATAAGTAGTGCAGCTATACCAAATACAATAAGATTCACAAATATAGGAATGCCATTACCGTTTTCATCTTTCAAGAAGAATAAAACGACACCTAAAACAATGGCTGCAATGCCTGCGAGCAACATTATGACCGCATTTTTGATTTTACTAGCACCTCTAGCGCCTTTAATAAATTTGTTGTTGATTTGCATAAATAATATCCTTTCAATATTTAGCGATTTAAACCGCAACAAATATTTTAGTAAAATATTAATCAATCGGCAATATAACAAAAACCTGATTCTTGAAAAAAAGAATAAAACGGTACAATCATTGTTGCTCACATTTTATTCTTGTTTAAATAATATTTTAGTTTTTTTCAAAATATATGGAATTAGTAGTGTTTCCGCTCCGTATAGATAATTAATAACTCTTAGAATAATGTTCTAACAATTCTCATAACCGCGACCAAGATTCTCTTGCCACGTGATAATTTATATTGTCCGACGTATAACTCGGATTGATTTTCCATTTCTTTAAAGTCCTCCACCATTTCTTTAATGCAAGGAACATCATATAAAGTAGCACCACATTCAAAATGGTGAGTTAGACTTCTGAAATCAAAATTGACTGTTCCGCAGAAGGCTAAGATATCATCAGCGACAATTTGCTTTTCATGATTAAAGCCAGGAGTATAAATATATATCTTAACTCCAGCATCGCTGAGATTAGCAAAATCTCTTATTGCCATCCACCACACAGCTTTCTTATCAGGAATACCTGGGAGGAATAATTTGACATCCACTCCTCTTTTTGCCGCTCTTTTTAAAGCTTCAGTCAATTGATATGGAGGAATTAAATAAGGAGTAGAAATCCATAATGTTTTAGTGGATGAATTAATGATTTGTACATAGTTTTCTTCTCCAATAGGTTCATTACCATCAAATCCGCCAGGACCATCACCAAAGAAATGAATATATCCCTTGTCTTCAAATTTAGGATAATCTTCTCCGAGAACATATTTTTTATAATCACTTATTTTGTTTTGTGATAAATCAAAATTTTGTAAGAATGTACAAATGAGATTAACAATACCAATACCTTCAATTTTGACCATGGTATCTTTCCAATAGCCAAATCTTAATAGGTCATTTGCATATTCGTCCGCTAAATTCATGCCACCAGTAAAAGCCATCTTATGATCGATAACAGCTATCTTACGGTGATCTCTATTATTATATATTCCGCTCAATATTGGTCTAAATGGATGGAATTTATAACATTTTATCCCCAATTTGCGGAGTTTTATCGCATAATTGTTTGGAAGTCCACCAAATGAACCCATATCATCATAAATAAGCATTACTTCCACACCAGCTTTATTTTTTTCAAGTAGTACTTCTTCAATTTGCTTCCACCACTTGCCTTCGGTGATAATGAAAAATTCCATCATGATGAATTTTTCAGCTTTCTTTAATGATTCAACAAATTCAGGGAAGAATTCTTCGCCGTTCTTATAATATGTGATGTGGTTATTTTTTGAAGCCACTAATTTGTCCGCTTCATTTAAATAATTGAATAAGCCTAGATATTGAGGAGGTATTTCCTCTTTAATTTCTGGAATGTTATCTTCGTTCTTTTTAAAGCCTTCTTCTAATATTTTTCTAGTTGGTTCAACGATTAATCTATCTTTTTTCCTCAATCCATGATTAGCAAAGATCAAATATAATAGCATTGTGGAAATTGGGAATACGATCATACCAGTAATCCATGGTATCTTATATTCTGGATTTTCTGATTTTCTAATGATTGAAAAGAATATAATAATTTCCGCGACGAATAATGCCACTCTTAAGGCGAGAATTGCAAAGGCTCCCCAAACTTGTGATATAGAGTCTAAATAATAATCTAAGACATTCAGTCCTACCACGATAATCAATACTTCTAGTACTAAAGTCAAAACTATGATTAATGTGGGGGAAAATAATTTTCTAAAAAACTTTCTCATATTCGAAATACCTCTTGAGTAATTATATAATATTTCTAGGCTTAATAAAACACTATAAACATAAAGTTTATGCACTCAAACAATGTTATTTCACCTTTTAATTAATAATGTTTTTTCACTACAACTACGGTAATTAGTTTATAGTTAACTCACGTATAGTTTTATTTATATATCTTTATTTATTTTTTGTATTTATCTTTATCTGTCAACCACCACTTGGTGTTTCCAATATCATAAGAGGTAGTAACTTCATCATGGCTTTCAAAAGCCTCTCTAGCGTCATATAGGATACTGGCAAAGTCCTCATAAGATAATTCCATATTAACATTTAAACCTCTTAAAGGATATTTATACCAGTACATCTCAAATCCGCTGGGCTTATGGTAGAAATTAGGTTCAAAATTAGGTCTTACATCAGGATCATAAGAATAATCTCTGAGCTCAAAGACATCGTTAATAATTTCGCCACCGCATTTATCTAATTCATCCTCTAACACATCATAAAGAATGTACCTAAACAATTCTTCATAAATAAATCTTTCCATATAAATCCCTCCAAAATCTATTTTTTAAAATCTCTTAAAGCAACAAAGAAAGAAGCCGCTAAATCGTAGTCCATATAGTTTTCCATGTCTTCTTCCTTATCTATGTATTTTCTTACCGCTACTTCTGGATGAAATTGAACGCCTAAACAAAAGGAAAGATCTTTTCTTTCTACACCTTCAATAATACTTATTCCATCAGTGACATTCTCTGCCACTAGAGATAGTCTTGTATCTTCAATCGATATAACACCTTGATGATGCCAAGAAGGTACTTTATTCAATGTGGTCTTATTAGTGATTTTATAAAGTAGAGATGACATATCTAGAACATTAACATCATGAGAGGCAAATATTTCTTTATTGCTATCACGATGCGTGTCATTATCATCTTTACCTTGCTCTTGGAAATAAGTTGGAATATCACCAACCATCTCCGCTCCTGAGACCACTGATAGCATTTGCATTCCTCGACATATAGCAAAGATAGGAATATCATTTTCCAAACAATATGACATAAGAATATAATCAGAGACATCTCTTTCAGCAGCGTAATCAGTATCATCTTCTATTCCATGCCAAGGCTGTTCATTTTTATATAAAGTTGGGCAAATATCAGAACCACCAGGAAAAATAATGCAATCAATATCTTTAGCGATATCTTCAACATTAGAATGCCGCCAAGAATTAGCCTTAACCTTTTTAGCATATTCGGATAAAAGTATTCCATGCTCATCTAATGCATCATCAAAATGATAATCATCCTTATAATTAATGTCGCTAGATTTAACAATATCTAAAACAACCGGTTCACAACCAATGGCTTCAATCGTCTTAATGGTAGAAATAAAACTATAACTATTTTGCTTGTTGCTCCAAGCGACATAGATATTCTTTTTAACAGGTGATTGGCTGCAGCCAGAAATAGAAGATAGCCCCATAATTGTCATTGCAATAATGTAAAATATATTTCTCTTATTCATACCGTTATTATTATAACCAATTTAAAAACAAGTAAAATACCAAGATATAATAAAGAAAACGCAAAGTATTAAATAAAAATAAGACATAGTGCTATAATGCAAATAAGTGATATAAAACAAAGTTAGACAAGGTGATTATATGTTTGATTATTTAGAACTTGCGAAAATTAGAACATCATGTAGAAAATATAATAAAGAAGATGTAACTGATGATGAGATTCAAAAGATAATATACGCTGCAAATATGGCACCCATTGGAAGCAGTCGTTATGAAGATATTCATCTCACCGTGGTAAAAAATAGAGAGGTCCTAGACTCTTTAGCGGAAGCAGTCCAAGAAAGATTTAAAGATAAAGAAACAATTTCTAAAATTATTGGTGAAGTTAAAGGAGAAGAAGTGCCAACAAAAGGTAAAGATGATCCATTTTATCATGCGCCAGTGGTAATTTTTATATCGCATAGAAAGCAAGACTTGCAACCAGGAATAGAGTGGGCTAATGTTTCTTCGGTGGCTTTAGCTATGCACTTAGAAGCAACCTCACTTGGTCTAGGAAGTGTATTTATGTGGGGCGCTTTAGAAGCCTCAAGAGTATTGCCGCAATTTGATAAAACATATCTCTTAGATATACCAGAAGGATTCGAACCATTATTAGGACTTGCTATTGGGCATAGTGTTATCGAACCTAAAGCAAGAGAATTAACAGATAAAAAGATTAAAATAAACGAAATTAAATAAGAATCAATTTTGGGATTATTTACTCAAAATCCCCGCAAATATTGTGTTTTTAAAAAAATTTATCACTTAGTAATGCCATCAATTAATTTGTTAGTAAATATTTGAAAAATATATTTTAGTCTATGCTAAACAAAATATTATAATGTGAGATGAGGAAAAAAATATGTACCAGTTTAAAAATGATTATAGCGAACTCGCTTGTGAAGAAATAATGCAAGCCTTAATGAAATATTTCAATGAACAAAATATTGCTTATGGATTAGACAAACATAGCGAAAACGCGGAAAGATTAATCTTAGAAAAATTTAATTCCAAGAATGGTAAAGTATTCTTCTTAAACGGAGGTACACAAACCAACACTGTCTTTATTTCATATGTTCTACGCCCTTATGAGGCAGTGATATCTTTAGAAACCGGTCATATTAATGTTCATGAAACTGGAAGTGTAGAAGCTAGCGGTCATAAAATCATTACCGTTAAAGGGAAAAACGGCAAAATATATCCTAGGGATATTGAAAAAGTCATATTGGAATTTAATAATGAGCATACGGTCAAGCCAAAAATGGTATATATCTCTAATTCTACAGAAATAGGAACAATATATAATAAAGAAGAATTAGTTAATTTAAAGACCATATGTGATAAATATCATCTCTATTTCTTTATCGACGGAGCAAGATTAGGAAGTGCCTTGACATCTAAAGAAAATGATGTAAATCCAGAAATTTTAGGGGAGATTTGCGATGCTTTTTATGTCGGAGGAACTAAAAACGGCTTATTATATGGCGAGGCTTTGCTTATTAATAATCCTGATTTAGCAAGGGATTTTAGATTTCATATTAAGAATAGAGGAGCAACGCTCGCTAAAGGGTATGGGGTTGGCATTCAATTCGAACGCGCTTTCAAAGATGACTTATATTTTTCATTAGCAAGACACACCAATGAAGTAGCTTCATATTTAAAAGAAGAATTCAAGAAATTAAATATCAAGATGCTTGATAGCCCCACAAATCAAATATTTGCATTTTTCTCATCTCCTATCGCCAAAAAGATCATCGATAATTTTGGAGTGGAAGTCTGGTATCAAGAAAATGATATATATTGTCTAAGATTTGTGACTTCTTTTAACACCACAAATAAAGATGTAGATGAATTAATTGCCTATTTGAAAGACAATATATAATCCAATTATATTCCTAATAATCGTATATTTTTAATTCAATGTCCCTTCTTTGCAATATCATCCAAATAAATTATTATTAGCGTTAGCTAATACCTCAGGTAATGTTTGTGTCAAATCATCTATGCAGGAGCTTGTTTTCTAGTTTGGCCATTAATAATCAAATATCTCTTTTTATTATTTTTGCAGGATTGCCTGCGACAACACAATGAGGCGGGACATCTTTAGTGACTACTGATCCCGCACCTATAATTGAAGATGAACCAATATTAATTCCTGGTAAAATAATGGCTCCCCCACCAATCCAGACATCATCACCTATAATAACATCCTTGGGGATATTTATATTATCCGCTCTTGTTTTGCTATCTATAGGATGAGTAACCGCAAATATCATGGTTTTAGGACCTATTTTACAATTATTACCGATTATTATTTTCCCAGCATCAAGAAATACACAATCAAAATTAGCAAAGAAATTTTCACCTACATAAATGTTATAGCCATAATCACATTTAAAAGGAGGTTTAATTATAGGATTGCTTCCTACTTTAGCAAATAATTCTGATAAGATTGATTCTCTTAACTTATTATCTTCTATTGATTCATTATATCTTGAGCATATCTTTCTAGCGGTAGCTTTATCTTTCATTAAAGCATTATCGATACCACAATATAGTTGCCCTGTTAACATTTTATCTTTTTCGTTCATATTGTTGCTTTCTTATAATTGAGTATATCAAATTCGCTTATTATATTGATATAAATAATAACAAAAATCGATTATTTTTCTAGATATTGATAAGAAGATATAACTAAAATGCCATTATAGTTAGAAGGACATAGTTTTGTTAAACCTCTATGTATCTAGACTATAACTACAAATTAGCGCTTTGAAACAACACATAAAAAAATATCTACCATATTTCAGATAGATACTTCTAATAATGCTTAATTATTTTTTAGCCTAAATACCAGACCTTGCCACAATCAGAGCAAACACCGCGGAAATAAGAATTCCATAATTGGTCAGTTTCACGATAAACCTTTACATTAGGCGAACCACATGTTAGGCAATTTTTATATGTAGGTGTACTTGTCAAACAGCTACCCCCATTAACGGCTTTAAGTTGTTCATCAGTAAGTTCAACACCTTCTTCTTTAGCTAGGGCCAAAAATTCTTCTTGACTCTTACATGCTTTGACCTTAGCGATTTGTTCTTCGGATAAACCTTTTAAT
>CAJOOD010000050.1 GCA_905236085.1 uncultured Bacilli bacterium | reverse complement strand
GCTAGCAAAGAAAGCCACCAAAAGGAGAAAAAGAAACTTAATTATAACTATGATTAAAAAAATTACACAAAATTCTTGCAACTACCGATTATTCATGTCCTTCCGAAGAAAAATATGAATTAAATAAAAAGATAGAGAATTTTAAAATCTCTGTTAAGAATTTAGAAATTAGCGCGGTCATGTCCTTTGGCGATGACATAAAGGCTGTCATTGAAAGTAATAGAGCGCCATTTGATTGGGTAGATGAAGGTAAGGTTATATTAGATAAATCAAACAATATATTAACCTATGATGATCATAGCATCGTATGCAATATCTCTGCAAAATCCCTCAAAAAATTATGGGAAAGTGATGGAGATAGAGGTTTATTAGCGATGAATCTCCGTTATTATATTAAATCTGCAAACATAGATAATAAGATTGAAGAATCTATTATGAATGACCATAAGGATTTTTGGTATTTAAATAACGGTATCATTATTGTCTGTAACGATTATAAAGTTGTAGGTGGAGAAGTGAGGCTGAAAGAATTCTCTATTGTTAATGGTGGCCAAACATCAAGAATGATAGGCACCATTCCATTCAATGATGATTTCTATATCAGTTGCAAGATTATTAAAAATGTTTTTGAAACACCACAAGAAAAGAATGCATTTATTGCCAAGGTAGCGGAAGCATCTAATACTCAAAAACCAATCAAGGCTAAAGATATTATTGCTAATAGGATTGAGCAAAGAAATCTTAAGACTTTATTATCAGAACATAAGGTATTTATTGAAATTAAGCGTGGTGAAAAATGTAATCGTGAACAATATCCTGAAGCATGGCAAAGAACCAAGAATAACGAACTAGCGCAAGATTTATATGCATTCGTATATATGGAACCAGGTCCCGCTCGAAATAGTGTTTCCTCCATGCTATCTAATGAAGAAAAGTATAATGTTATATTTAAAGAACACGAATATGACTTTGAATTCTTGAGAGATATCTTATTCTTAGAGAAGGCTTACAAAGAATATCAAAAGAAAGTCAATAAAGAAAGCGATGGAAGCGGTGATTCTGCGACCAAGAAAGGTCTTGTTAAAAATGGTCTTTGGTATTGTTTAGGCACAATTGGATATTTATTAAAACTCATCTATAACAAAGAATATCGTAGCAACATGCAGCAATATCGTTATCAAGAGTCAAAATATAAATTATTCTCTTCCGAATTAGCGTTTAATCACGGCTTTATTGATAGAAAATTATCCTATAATGACTTCCGTAAAAAAGCATTCTCATTATTTGATTTGGTATTTAGCCAATTAATAATCTATCAATTTAATATCGCTAAAGGTAATTCTCCATCTATTGCCTATTCTAACTGGACTAAATCTAATACTGGTTTTGAAAATATCAGAACCACGATCAATGTAATTATATTTGATAATAAACAAACCTATCTATTGGATGCTGTTTCTCAATACTTTATTCAGATTGATGAAGAAACTGAGAACGCTAATATAGATAGATATGTTGATTATTGTAAGAAGAACAAAAAAATAAAAGCTAAAGATAATCAAGGCAATGAATTAAGTGAAAATGATGAAGCTTTAAGAAACGAATTGATGATATTTAGATTAAATTATTCTAATGCGAAACATATCCCACAAAAGAATATTTATACCGATAAGATGATTGAAAGAATGGTATATGAAAAACCAATTACTGACATTGAGCTCAAAAAAATCATCAGCGGCGTTACGTTCTACTATATTGGTAAAGACATACTTGATATCATTCTTAAGTACAGCTAAATTCCTTACAAATCCCCTATATTTTAATAAAACCACCGCAAATCCACGCTCTTTTATTGGAATTATGGCTCTAATAATCCCAAACTTTAAACCATTATCTCCATATGTTAGAATTAATTGACATGAAGTTATCCGCTAAAAATTGTATATATCAGGCGATAATAAATAATAAGTGGTTAGACATCTCTTATGTTAATAAGAAAGAAGAAACCACTAATTATTATATTGGGATTAAAGATATCGATATCGATAAAGGAACTATTACATGCGATATATTTAATCCATTTAAAAGCAGCGATGTTATTAAGGAAAATAACAGAGAAACATTTATCTAT
>CAJOOD010000049.1 GCA_905236085.1 uncultured Bacilli bacterium | reverse complement strand
GGTTATGAGATGTCAGCCTTTAATCAGCAGATAAAGAGAAATCTCGATCGATTTCCTCAGGACTTCTCTTTCCAATTAACGAAGGAATTGATCCAAGTGTGTATATGACTATGGCACTTTTGTGACACAGTGAATGTTATTATCTCAATATAGAAGAGGTTATTTATGAAAAAAGAATTATTAAAAGGTTTAACCAAAGAGCAAATCGAAAAAATTAAGACATGTGAGAATTCTAATGATTTATTGCAACTCGCTAAAGATGAAGGTGTCGAACTAACTGACGAACAATTAAACGCAGTATCTGGCGGTTGCGGTGAATCTACATCATCTACATGTCCAAAATGTGGTTCAGATAAAGTGAAAAAAGAAAAACACGGCAATGGCTTCTTTATGCACAACGCTTATACTTGCAAATCCTGTGGGTATGAATGGGATGATTAATCGTTAATTAATCGTTTGAGCATTATCGACGCGGTTTATATAACCGCTACTAGGAAGCACTATAATCAATGTAAAATAAGTCGTTCTTAACTGAGCGGCTTTTTATTGAAAATTAAAATGAACATAAGTTTATGTGCCAGTAATTCATAACGTCTTGCACATAATGTTAGACTAATGTTTAGATAGTGAAAAAGACTACCTCCGCTTAATAATGATTAGACTCAATAAATAGAGGTTGTAGTTTTCATATAACAATATATCAACAGGCAAGGAAATAAATAATCTAAATGGTAATACAAAAATCAATATGAAACAAATTGCCTAATCATTAATTAGCAATTATTAAAAATTTATCCAGGATTTGAAGGTTTTTTAAAAATAATTATAGATATTTATCAAACCAATTAGTAATTTCTACTAATCTCTTCACACGATGAAGCGGTTTACCAGAGCGTGATAATTCATGATTTTCTCCATGGAAAACAACCATCTTACAAGGCACACCTAAATAAACTAGTGCAGTATATAATTGATAGCCATCAGAAATAGGGCAGCGATAATCTTGATCGCTATGAATGAATAGTGTAGGTGTTTTAGCGTTTAGCACATATTTAAGTGGCGATTGTCTCCATTGATTATCAAAGCCTTCATCTGAATAAGGATTACAATCATTAGTCCAATCATCCATCTGCGGAGGAATATCGCTGACACCATATTCAGTCACCCAGTTGGAAATACTTCTTTGTGTGGCTATAGCCTTAAAACGGTCAGTATGGCCTAATATCCAGTTAGACATAAAGCCCCCATATGAGCCGCCTGTACAGCCTAATCTATTAGGATCGATATTGGGGTAGTGGGCTAATACATTATCCACGAAAGCCATAATATTTTCATAATCAATCGTTCCTAATTTCATTCTTAAATCCGCGAATTCATTACCTTTACCATCAGAACCATGAGGATTTGAATAGAAAACAAAATATCCTTTGGATGCCCATACTTGCATCTCGTGGAAATAAACTTCTCCATAAGCACATTTTGGTCCTCCATGAATATCTAAGATACCAGGATATTTTTTATTCTTATCAAAATTAAATGGATATAATACCCAGCCATCTATTTCTTCGTTGTTATATATGGTTTTAATATATTCTGGTTTAGCGACATAGCGATTCTTAAAATAAGAGGCATTAAAAGATAATAATTTCTTGTTTTTACCACCAACATTTAGATATAGATTTTCTAATTCTCTATCAAATAAGCCGAGATATGCAATCTTATTGTTAATAATATCAAAATCTGTAATCGCACCTCTTACTTCTATGACAACTTCAATATTACCTTCTAAATCCACTCTTTTAAGATTGGTGTTATATTTATCAGTGGCTAAGAAATATAAATAATTTCCATCGACTTTAATACTTCTTTTGTTTCCAAATTCAACATCATTTAAAACACCTTGTCCAATAGATTCATCCGCTTCATTGATTAGAACCATATTATCGTTTTCTAATCTATAAATAAAAGGATTTTCACTTATTCCATATCTTTCATTCTTACTAGCGAATAATATGATTTGATTATTTATTATCTCCATGAAGAAGACGGAATATTCTTTCTTAGTTATTTCTTTTAATTCTTTGGTCTTAATATCATAAGAATAAATCGCTTCATATACATTACGCATGGTAGTAAATATGCCGCCTGAAAGATAGATTTTATCATCTAATACAAGGAAATTAGATACATCAAAAGAAGGTTCTAATAATCTCTCTAATTTCTTGGACTTTTCATCATAGATAAATAGATTAGAACGACAATCCTGTACCACTCCCACACCATTAAACCAGAATGGCGATTCACTTAATTCTTCATAATCTTCATTCTCTTTAATTTCTTTTAATATTTTTTCTTTTTCTTTTTTATTAGCTTTATATAAATCAGGATATTTTTGATTTATACCCGCTTTGATAAGAAGGGTATGATTATTCACTCTTTTAATCTTTTCGACACTTAATGGTAATTCTAATAATTTATAAGCTTCTCCTCCATTAAGATTAATCTGATAAATAGCGGTAAATTCTTCTCCTTTTTCTTTTCTTTCTTTATCTTTATCTCCACGACTAGAAATGAAATTAATTTTATTATTATCAACAAATTCAAAAGAAGATAATTTGTCATCTTCAAATAATAGAACATCTTTATTATTGCGATAGATATGTAATTCCTTTGAATAATTATTGTCTTTAATAGTTGCTAATATATATGCGATAGCTTTTCCATCGGGTGAGAATGTAACACTAGATGGTAATTTGAATTTGAGAAAATCTTTTAAACCGACATTTTTCATAACTAAACCTCTTTATTAAGATTAATCTTACATTATTTATGAGACCCTTGTATATAAAAACACATTTGATATTTATATCTATGCGTGCTACCATACATGCGAGCAAATAACATGGGTAATAATTCTAGATATAAGAAAGTAATAGTTCAAGATAATGCTTATATGAAAGACATCTTGTTTGATGTTAATGGGGAATTGTTTTCATATCGCGTTGGTGGAGCCTTAATTAAAGATAATCAAATCTTACTCGCAGAACATAACGGTGAATACGCTCTTATAGGTGGACACGTTCAAATGGGTGAAACCAGCATAGAAACAATCATAAGAGAATTCAAAGAAGAAACAGGATTAGATGTTGAAATAATTAATGCCATCTCCACGTATGAAAATTTCTGGAAATTTGATGGTAAGAATTGCCATCAATTATGTATTTATTATCGATTGAAATTAAATAATGATAGTTTACAAATAATCCCTAATCCAGATAATGGAAACACTAAATTTGTATGGGTCAACCTAAGTGATTTAACAAAGATTACACTCTATCCTCTAGGTGTCGCAGAACAAATAATTAACAATACGATTGATTGTACCCACTTTATAAAGAAACAATCTTAGTTGCCATTTATGTGAGATTGTTTGTCAAAACAAATAATAATAGGATAGAAACATGAAAAAAGTACTCTTAGTTTTAGATCCCGTTAATGGGGCAATATATCCAAGCGAGAGCGATACTGGTAATCCGTTAACTGGTATTGATATTATCGATAACGCTGAATATTTATCTAGTTTAAATTTAGAATGCTCATTAGCTATTCTTGCTTATGAAATAGTAAAAGAGAAAGGTGATCCTTCTCATCTTCAAGAATGTAAAGAGGGTATATTAAATCTTGTCGAACAATTAAAAGTTAGACTCAATGAGATTAATGATGGCAGTTTCGAAGTAGTGGACAACATTACCAACGCTTTAAAATAATTGCTATTTTGTCATAAACCTTGCAAAATCTATATATTTTTAAAATTTTATTCGCTATCCATAATGTCGCGGTTATAAATAATCGCACATTTTTGATTACTGCTTACCTAGTATTTAGAAAACTTTAATATTTTTGAAAAAGGACT
>CAJOOD010000048.1 GCA_905236085.1 uncultured Bacilli bacterium | reverse complement strand
ACATTAGTTAATGACATCATTTCCCATAATTCCACGAATTGAGAGAAATCTAATGAGGCTGGGAAGAAATGATAATCAATACTGTTGATTTCTTTAACGGTTTTAAATGAGGACACTAATAACCATATAATTGGAGCTAAAGCCAAGAAAACAAAGAGGATTATAATCACGATAAAAGCAATGTAATTTGCAACATATCTTTTCTTTTTATAATCAGAAAACGTTAATAATCCGGTCGTTTTGCTATGGATTTTGCCTTTTTTTACTTTTCTTGAAGGAAGACGCATATTATGATTTTTCACCTCTTCTTTCAATTAATTTTGTAGCAACAAAATAGATGATTGTCGTTGCGATAATAATAACAGCCAATATAACAGATGTTGCCGCGGATTTAGAATATTCAAATTCGCCGTTACCATAAGCATAATTATAAGCCAGTAACATAAGTGATAAGGCATCGACATTATTACCAGCAATAACCATAGGTTCATAGAATACTTGAAATACGGATATGACTTGTAAGATGAGAAGAAGTAAGATAGTTGTTCTCATCATTGGCACAGTGATTTTAAAGAATCTTTTAACCGGACCAACTCCATCTAATCTCGTGGCTTCATAAATAGAATCATCGATTTGTTGGAAATTGCTTAAATAGATTAAGGCTGTGCCTCCTGCACCTCTCCAAGTCATCGCAAAAACGATAACAGGAATGACTAGATTAGGATCTGCGGTCCATTGTACTCCTTCTTCAGCACCGAACACCCGTATAAGAATAACATTAATAATATCCCAGTTATTATTACCAAACATGCTTCTAAATAAGAAGACTACCGCCATACCAGAAATCATACATGGTAAATAGATAACCACTCTAAAGAAGCCTTTCGCATGCACTATTTCTGATAATAAGAAACCAATAATTAATGGGACTAAGAAACCAATAATTAAGGACCAGAATATATATAGGAAGGTATTCTTCAATGCGGATATAAATTTAGGGTCTTGGAAGATAGCTTTATAATTTTCAAAGAAGACAAATTCTGAAAAAGTACTATCTTTAAAGAAACTTAAGGCCAAATTGAAGGTAATTGGATACCATACAAAGAAAATAAACAATAATACAGAAGGTACGATTAAAAGCCATCCGAGGATGTTTCTTTTAATTTTAGCCTTGATTACTTGTGTTTTTTGTTTTCTTCGTAAGCGCATAATTACCTTCTATATTAAAGTTTGTCTATTTCGTCTTGGAAACGTGAATTAGCAGTGGTTAATAACGAGACAGGATTCGCGGTATCTGGATTTCTTAAAACTTCTTGAATCGCATCATCTAATATCTCATACATCTTTTGCGCGGCGACTGGTACTTCAGCGTGTTGATTAGCCTTAACAGTATCGAAGAATTCAGAATAATTTACCATGTTAATAGAGATATATTCTTCTTCCATAGCCTTAGCTTGGACTAGATAGTCTTCGTTCTTCCAAGGCATAATCTTTGGAACGATTGGTTGATTCTTGTTTTTTGCCACTTCATAACCTTCTCTAATCGCGTCTAAATTGGTCTTATTCGTGGTTGGGGAACGTCCGATATAATCAAAGAATTTTAAGATACCTCTAACTTGTTCATCAGTGGTATTTTTATCAAAGACAAATGGTGTTCCACCATATAAGGAATAATGGTTAATTCCATCACCTGTTGGCATTGGAACAAAGGCTAAGTCATCCATATCGACATCACCAGTGGTTTTGGCTAAGTGGATAATATCGCTACCAACGATAGCCATCGCCACCTTTTCTCCGATAGCGTTTGGCCAATCATCATAAGCGATAGCTACACCTTCATAGATTAATCTATCTTGTTTCATTTTTTGTATCCAAGATAGGGCTTCTACCATGCCTTCATCGGTTAAATTAGATTTATATTTATTCGTGGTGTTATCAAACACTTCTAATTCTGCGCCATAATTCCAGGCCATATTAGATAATTGCCAGCCACCATTTTTATTCGCGGAGCAAACGAATAAACCTTTAGTGTCGCTATTATCGGTAATAACAAGAGAAGCTTCGTAGATTTCTTCAAAAGTAGTTGGATAAGCAGGAGTGCCATTATCGTTATATAAAACATATTGTCTCTTACCATCTATGACTTTTTCTGGAAGAAGTCCATTATCTCCTAATGTCTTCATATTTATTAATAATCCAAGGCCATAACCATCACGAGGTATGCCATAGATTTTATCATCAAATGTTAGGGTGTTACGCATCCCATCATCCATCTTATCAGTCCAACCAAATTCATCTAAAATTTCGGTAATATCGCGAATATAACCGGCTTTTAGCAGGGTTTCTGGTTCTGTAAACCAAGTTTGGTAGACCATTGGAAGGGTCTTGGTAACGAATTTAGTACCAATGGTATCTTTAGAATAAGTATAAGGATCGCCAGTGATTACATATTGGGGATTATCTGCTTCAAATTTTTCTTTCCAAACATTATACATTGCCACATCTCTTTTATCGGATGATGTAGGCCAGAATCCAATCTTTAATTCAATCTTATCTCCAGTATTAGAACCATCGCCACCCATAAAACGACAAGCACTCGCGGTAATTAATGTGCCTAATAATAAAGAAGAGAGACATAAAACTCTTATTTTCTTATTCATAACAGTTCTCCAATCAAGTGAGGGAGAAATGATTCTCCCCCACTTTTTAAAATTTTAATAATTAGCCGACATATTGGGCTAATAAATAGCCATATGAGCCAACAACGTTAACACTTAATGGAGTTACTTCCATTTCAAATCCAGCTTCAGATCTGGTGCTGTGGATATGCATGAAGTCACCATCTAATACAATACCAGAGGCCACTAAATCGATAGTAAATTCTGTAGCACCATCTTCGACAACATTACCATAAATGTCGATGATATTACCGGTATTCATGTAAACAGCATCTTCACCTAAACCGAATCTTAATTCGTTAGCAACTGTAGCTGT
>CAJOOD010000047.1 GCA_905236085.1 uncultured Bacilli bacterium | reverse complement strand
CTGAATCATGCATGGGCAGTTCATTAAGCGGAAGTCAGTCAGACTTCATCGCTTCTATCTCTGCCTTCTTTGTGAATTTAATTAAAGGTCCTCAAGTGGTAGAAACTTACGCTCCTAATAAGATTGATTCCGTATATGATTCTACTTTCTTAGGTCAAGATGAAGACGGATATTCTAATATAGTCGTAGGCACTACAACATTATTATCCGTAGGAGTTACTTTCCCTGAAAAGGGTTCTAATGATGTCTATGATAAAACTTATACCGTAAATAAGGTTAAAGGCAATGAAGATAATTATAATTTAGTGATATCCACTCATGAAAGTAATGTATCTAATGTCTTAACTTATTATGTTGATGTGAGAATTGTCGCTAATACATTAGATGATGATTTATATCAAATAGAAATCAATTTCGCTAATTCATTATCATATACATTTGATTTTAAAATTGTGGACTTACAAAAGCCTGTTAATTATGAGATGAAAGTTGACAAAACCAATCTAAAACAAGGCGAAAGTGCCATTATTTCCACGAAATTGATTGATGATAATAGAGATGATTGGTATCTAAGAAGATATTATGATCAATATTTATTAGATTATAGTTCTAGTGATGAATCGATTATCAAAGTGGATAAATATGGAGTTATACACGCTGTTGGTGTAGGTAGCGCCACTGCTTTTTATGGAACTAATTCTTTTGATATAACAGTTACTAATTACACTCTCCCCTTTCCTATTGAAGATGAAATTAATTTAGCTATAGATGAAACATCTAATCCTAATCCTTCTGTTTTAGATTATGATTATGTCTTTAACGTAGATGATAATAGCAATGATTATTCTTCTTTGATCGTAGCCACTCATAGTAATAATGAATTATTAGATAAATCCATCTCTTTTGAATTATCTGATGATATCAAGGCTAAATTAGCCCCATATAAATATGATGAAGATGGTTATCCTATTTATTATGATGATAACAATAATCCATGTGTTAGAGTGTGTGGATATCGTCAAAAAGGCGATGTCATTTTAAATGCTTATAGCAACATGGATAATAACATTACTTCTAATAAGACATTATCGGTTGGAGAAGCTCTCGCTGAAAGTATGAATGTTAATGTTAATAATAATGTAGAAATAATAACCAATGATCAAATTAGAATCAGCGCGACATTTAGCCCTAAAAACACTTTTAATACGGCTATTAGAGTAACCACTAGCGATGATAATATCGCCTCTATTTCCTCTAATAATACTTCTTCGCCTATCATCACCGGAAATGCTCAAGGAGAATGCATGATAACCATCACTTCTTTATCAAATGAATCATTAAATAAAACATTTAATTTAAAAGTGAAAATTAAAAAGGCTATTGATGATGATAATTTCACCGATTTTGCCTCATTTATGAGAAAATTCGCAGGCCATTTCTCTTTATTCCTGCTAACAGCGGTATTTGCTATGATATTCTATTACACCTACATCGATGATTTTAAGAAATTATGGTTAACTTCCTTATTAACATTAGGGAGCGGCTTTATCACCGCAGGAATATCAGAATTAATTCAATTATTCGTCCCTACTAGAAGTGGCGTTTGGTTAGATGTTGGTATTGATTTCTTAGGCTTTGTTTTGGGCGCAGGAATAACATTATTAATCATTCTATTAATTAGATTTATCGTTAATAAAAAGAAAGCTAAAAAAGAAGAACAATAATTATCGGTTAATAATAGAAATATTGCCGTTAGATAAATTTATTTTCAGTTCTCTATCATTATTTATCGATATGATATTTATAGTATTATTTTCATCATTTGCATAGATTTGATGAATATCTTTAATTATGAAATCTGGATTACTTTTTCTTACAAAAAGGCAATATTTATAAAAATTTTGAATATCTTTATCAATTATATTTTCATCCCAAATCATATCCATTCTCGAGTCACCTTGTCTAATTTGTCTTAGACCTATTTCATCTCCATAATAGATAAACGGAATACCTGGTAATAATAATTCTAAAGCCACCGCGGCTTTATATTTATTCTTATCGTAATTAAGGATATGATATAGCCTATTAGTGTCATGAGAATCAAATAGATTTAATAATAAGGGGAATGTTTCTTGATGAACATTTGCCAACATAAAACCTAAATTATTAACTAAATCACTTGGCTTATTATTTTGGAAGAAGAAAGACATAATAGAATCATAGAAATGATAATTCATCACCGTATCCCATTCATCTCCGCGGAGATAGTCTTCTTCATGATGCCATACCTCTCCAATTATTAAGGCTTCGGGTTTAATAGCTTTAATTTCTTTTCTAAATATTCGCCAAAAATCATGTATGACTTCATCGCCTACATCTAATCTCCAGCCATCTATATCAAATACCCTTATATAATATTTAGCGACATTAAGGAAATATTCCGCAGCTTCTTTATTAGATAAATTAACTTTAGGCATCCCTCCATAATATGAGAAAGTCTTAAATGATGGGCGAGTTCCATAATTATATCGTAATGGGAAGGATTCAATATAATACCAATCTAGATATCTAGAATTCTCTTTATTAATCTTAATATCCTTGAAGGCAAAGAAATCTTGGGAAGTATGATTAAACACCGCATCTAAGACGATATACATTCCTTT
>CAJOOD010000046.1 GCA_905236085.1 uncultured Bacilli bacterium | reverse complement strand
TTAAAACAAAACAACTCAATTATCAAGCATCTTTTTGCAAAAAGATTATTACAATAAAACATTAACAAAGGAGATTGATAGCGTATGAGATAATTAATATTTTTAGGAATTACATCAAAAACAATAAAGGAGTATAAAATGAAAACAATTACACAATATAAAAGCATCCAAGAAATGGACGGCCAACAAAAGAAGCAATTTACGGAACTTGTATATAAGCATTATCAAAAAGATGTTGTGAAATTCTTGCAATCGAATAAAGATTACATCAAAAGTAGCCTATCAAGAAGTCAAGGAAAAATATTTGAAGATGAGGTATTAAAACGAAATCACTTAGAAGGAAAATTCTTAGGGCAGATATTAGAGAAAATAGATGAAGAACATTATGAAAACTTTATAACACGTATTATTAAAACAATATTCAAAATAGAAAAGGAACTCGCAAATTCGTTTGTGATTAAAAAAGAATTCGATGAAGAAGAAGTCGCAGAATACCTAGCGCCACTAGATGAAAAAGAACAAAAAACCATATTAAATTTCTTTGAATTAATAGGAATTGACTTAGGCATATCAGTAGAACAGATTCAGGATAAAGAAAAAACAATGAGGGTTGATCTTTTGCAAGAACTTCTCAAGGAACGCCTAGATGATATAGTACAGCTTAAACAAAAGATTGATGACACTGATTCAAATCACAAAAAAGAAATAAAAGAATTAAAAGCAGAAACTGCTAAAGTTATTAAAAGCAAAGATGATGAAATTGCCACCTTAAAAGCAGAACTCACCAAATTAGAAAACAAAGAACCTACAATCAAATATGTAGAAGTAGAAAAAACACACGAAGATAAAAATAAAGTTGAAGAGTCAATATTAGAAAAAAGCGATTTAGAAAAAAGCGATTTATCAGCTGTCGATAAAATTCAAATTGATTTCGAGACAGCTCTATTGGATTTAGAAGATAGAGTTTTAATGGGTGTAGTTAAAGCAGAAGGAATTCATCCAGATAAAGGTTTTGTTGTTGTGTCTCCTATCGTTCCGATTTTAAGTGAGAATTCCAACATTAATAGAGAAGAATTCATCAGCAGAGTTGATTATAGAAGCGATTATTCCTCCTTTATGCTCTTCTTAAGCCCAGATGTATTAAAAATTGCATTATCAGAAGAAGATGCAGAGGAATATCCATATTTAACAAATGATCAGAAATTTAGTTATTTATTTGAAGCATTTTGCAAAAAAATCGTTTTCTTTACGCCTAAATTTGTTAAAAAAGAAGACGATAAATATAAATTAAATGCTTATTTGATGGATAGGCCAGTTGCATATGAGGATTTCAACAACTCTACATTTGTGCCTGCTCATTATTTATCTAAAAAAGAATTTGAAACCGCTGTTACAAAACATAGGGATCTTGTATTAGATAACTATCCGTATAGTTTATCTTCTAATCTAAAATATATCTTTGTTAAAGATACCATCTATGAGATTAACTACATACCAAAAGGTAAAACCTCTGATGGGAGATATATAGTCTGGAAATATAATGAACAATCCACCAAAGAACCATTTAGAAGACTTGATATCAAGATTAATTCCAGCGAATCGGATAAATACATTCTTACTCCAAGTGTATGGAAAGATATCCCAAACGATCTTTATGTTAAAAATATTATGTTTATTCAAGTATCCGCAAAAACAAACACAGTATTTGATGAAGATGAATTTATTAATAATGTCAGCGAAAACGCTAAATCAAAGAATTTATATTATAAAGAAAACGATTTAAAGAACTTCCATGTTGCTGTTAAATCGTCCAATCTAGTAATTCTTGCTGGACCAAGTGGTATTGGTAAAACTAGATTACCTATGATATATGCAAATACACTTGGACTAGATATAGCTAGAAAAACAGTACTATTTGTGCCTATCAGCCCATCATATTTAGAACCAGAGGACGTTTTAGGTTATATAAGACCTATTTCCGATGAAGGAAGTGCTTTTAATGCTGAATATATGGAATCACAAACGGGATTAGTTAGTTTCTTAAATGATGCTGCAGAACATAAAGATAAAATTCATTTAGTAATTTTTGATGAGATGAATTTATCACAAATAGAGCATTGGTTCGCTCCATTTATCTCACTACTTGAACAAGATCCTGATTCAAGAGCGTTAAATTTATATTCTGATAATTTAAATGTTAAGAATGCTGAAAGATATCCAAGTTCCATTAATATCGGTGAAAATGTATTCTTCGTGGGAACAGTCAATATTGACGAAACAACCAAACAAATCTCAGACCGTTTATTAGATAGAGCAATTGTTATTAACCTTGCCGCTCCATCATTTACAAGTTTAAAAGATATGGGAACAGCTTCATCAGAAAACTATCCAGAAATATCTTATTCTAGATTTGCTACCGTGCTTAATAAGGTAGATAATTCTGCGACAGAATTTAGTGAAAAAGAATTCGCTCTTATTAATGATATAAATTCTCTTTTAACCGATTCTATTTATAACAAGAGCATTTCATTTAGAAGTTTAAATAAGATGGCCTTATATCTTAAGAATTCCAAAGGAATATTATCTAGAAACGAGGCTTTAGATTTTGTTATCTCCCAAATAGTGGTCAAGAAAATCAATGGTTCAAAAGAAGAATTAGATGAAATATTATCAGATGATGATACACGCGGAATCTTAAAAGTATTAGACAATCATTCTGATGTGAGTGAATTTGTTAATACTAAGAAGCTTGTGCAACAAAAGATTTTAGAGATAAATAAATATGGATTCACAAGATAATATTGTATTAACTACTACTAGATTTGATTCCAAAAAAGATTTCTTTATTCACATTCCCGATAAGCCTAATAAAAATATCCTCTTTGCAGTAAAAGAATACGATACTGCAGAACTCACAAATCGAAGTGATACTTATGATATCTTTATCGAAAATCTTGAAGAAGGTGGAGAAATTAAACTTTCGTGTGGCGAAAGTCTTATTGTTAATGACAATGACCATCCTAATCCACCGATGGAATATCGAATCAGAATATTAAATAAACAAACTGGTAAATCAAATTTATTTCTATATAAGATTGAACACACCACATCCACGAATGAATCACAATATAAAGAAATGGTGAATGCAATCGCAGAATATGATGAAAATCTATTATACGAGCAAGATGCCAAATATCTTTCTGGTAGAAGAATAGTTAATTCTGCTCGTCGTTCTTTGTACACTTTGTTTAGCCTGATTTCTTCTAATAAAAATCATATTATGAACTCTTTAAGAAACATTTTAGAAAACCCATATCTTAAAGAAAAAAGAGTAGTGGCCAAAACTAATATTTTAAAAAAGCAATCCACTAGATCGATTATCAAAAACGCTAGATCGCCAAGAAAAGAAGATGTTTTTTCATCTCAAGTTATTCAATATGCTGATTTTGAATTAAATCGTTATTTGGTCTTTATGCTAAGGTTTAGCTTATTGCAGGTTGATGAATTAATTAAAACCGCGATTAATGAAATTGATAAAACTAATGGGAAATTAAATAATATATTAGCAAGCGCTAGCCAAGACACCAGCAAAAGAAAGAAACACACAACATATCAAATTGATACCTTTAATAGAAAAGCATCTATGCTAAAAGCATTTTTAGACGATTCTAGAGCAATTTATGACTTTATTAATAAAATACTTGCATCGGACACATTTCGTGGTGTAGATATTCTTTCTAAACGCGACCCATCAATTGTATATCACGCTCATTACTTAAATATTGAAAGAAAGCTATTTTTGCCATTATATCAAGGTTTTGCATATAATTTCGCAAATAATTACAATTCCATATTAGCTTCGCCTATTAAGCAAACATCAAAATTATTTGAAGCATATTGCTTATTAACTATAAATGAGGCAGTTACAGAATTAGGTTTTATGGTTATTCCTGATGAATATAATTATGACCACATCATTAAGAGATTCATTAGGGATGATTATGAAATCGAAATTATGTATGAAATTGTCGCAAAAGACGTGTCTATCGCCAATAAGAATGAAGTCTATACCATTAGTAGTGGAGCAAGACACATTTCTCCAGATTTCTATTTAATAGTTAAACACGATGATATACCAATATGTTTTCTAGTATTTGATGCTAAATGTAGGAAGCCAGAATATGTGCATAAGTCAATTGTAGAAGGCGAATATCAAAGAACAATAAGAGAATATCTATCTTTAAGATATTCCACCGATGACAACCCATTCTTCTTACCAAAGATTGTTGATTCCTTATGGCTATTGATGCCTAACGATAGCAGTGGAATAGAATATAAACCCATTAACAAGTTAGAATATAGACTTTTTAGATTAGCCATAGATGGTAATGAAGATAACTTTATTTCTGAATTAGAAAAATATTTATCATATTATTTGGATTAAATATTAAATAATAGCGTAAAGCCATAAAACGCTGCAGAAGTTGGATTAAATTAATGAAATATGGTCTGAAATGGCTCTAAATAGTTGAATTCTGGTTTTAGAGGTCCAATTCTTCACTAATATATAGCCAAGAATTACTAATGTTATATATTTTCTGAATTTTGCAGTTAACGGAAGCAATATTTAAATAAAGTCTCGATTCAGTCGAGATTTTTTATAATCTCACCCTGTTAAATTG
>CAJOOD010000045.1 GCA_905236085.1 uncultured Bacilli bacterium | reverse complement strand
ATCAACGTCTTGAATATACTCAAAAAAGAAAAGTTAAACAAAAGAAAGAGGAGGGAAGTTCTAACCAAACATCAATATTCGATTTAGCTAATGAGGGCGGTGGTAATGGTGAAAACAAATAAAGTTACAACAACACTTGCATACTATTCAGGAACTGTAAGAGTATCAATAAAAGCATTAAGATTATTATCTGAACCTCAGTACATAACTTTAATGATTAATATGGAATCTAATCAGCTTGCCTTTGTACCATCAACAAAAGAAGATAGGGCAGCATTGAAGGTAAGATATAGAGGATCGATTAATAAAAATGGTAAGTTTGTCAACTCATGTAAATTGGTTAGAAAGGTGTTCGATTTAGAAGAATGGGATAGTAGATATAGATATCAAGTCCCTGGTATATATATCCCAGAGGCAAATGTGGCTTATTTTGATTTAAGTAAAGCAAAAAAAGTATTTAGAAACTATACGATAAAAGAAGGGGATGGTGAAATAAATGGAATCTAATGAAGATATTGTAGAAAGAAGTGATGATTATAAAACAGATCAAGTTATTGATTTTGAAAAGTTACGTGAAAAAGTTGGTATTAGTCAAGCAGAAATGGCTACGTTACTTGATATAACCGAATCATATTATAGAAAGATAGAAAAGGGATATGTAGGTTTAACTGTACCAATAGCGAAAAAATTAAGTGAATTCTATCAAATGGAAATAAAACCATCAACTGTAAGAGGAATGGATCTTGATGAAATGAAAGTTAAATCTATAGAAGAAGTAAATGTCATTCCTACTAAAAAGGTAGATCTAGTTACTGAATCACCTAATAAGTTATTGAATAAAGCGCTTAAACAAAAGCATCAAAAATTAGCTAATAAATTGGTGTGGTATTATCAAAAAGTAGCAGATATACGCGACATCATAGACGAAGTATATCTAAAAGGTGGTGATGTCTAATGGAAGACATAATTTTAAATCCATTTGTAATTGTTGAAGATAAAGAAATCGATGTTGAGATATTTGATAATAAAGCATATTATTCATTAAATGATATAGGTAAATACATAGGTATTGGTAATCCGTCTGAAAGCAAAAAATATTTAGATGAGAAGGAAATCAAAAGAACATCAGGAAAAGGTAAAATATATATAAGCATTAAAAATGTATTTAGGCTGCTATTTTATGCTAAAAACAATAAATTAAATCAGTTCGTTTCATGGTTAATAAATGTATTATTACCATTTGCATTTGAAAATAAACTACTTTTAATTGAAAAAGAGAAAGAAATACAATCCACAGATGATGCACCAGAGTTTGATGAAGAAGATGTTCTTGATGATGAATCATATATATTATTAAATAAGGAATTAAAGAAACAGAATTTTATTTTTAATAAAGAGATTTTAAAAATAGAGCAGTTATTTATGGAACTAGGAGATGTTATTGATAGAGCTAATGAAACTATTAAAACCTCAGCAGACCATATTGGTGATAAACAATAATGGAAACATTAGGATGTAACTATTTAAAAAAATTAAGAGAGAATAAAAAAATGACACTTAATCAAGTGTCAGCAGCAACAGGCCTATCTATTGCATTAATATCCAAACTAGAAAGAGGAAAAACAAGTCTTACGAAGGAATCTTCCAAAGCGTTAAGCAAATTTTATGGTATAGCGATCACACCAGCAAAAATAATAACTAAATATGAAAATGAAGTTCCTGTAGCAGTGCCTAAAATTAGAATTGTAAATACAAAGCTAAGGATAGAAAACAAAGCTTTATTAAAAGAAAATGAAATTTTAAAAAGTAAGCTAAATTCTATCTATAAGTTTATAGCTAAATTAAAAGATGAATGTAAGTAAGGATGCCAATTATATAAGAACATGGCATTCTTATTTTTTTGTTTAAAATTTTTCTCAAAAATGATTATGTATAAATTTTGTTGATTATATTTATTATTTTTTAGATAAAAATATACTTTTTTTCTCAAAAAAAATCAAAAGTTCAATTTTGCACTTGCTTTCCAGAAAAAATCGATAAAAATAAACCTTTTGCACCTAAATGACATTTGTAATGAGTATCTTAAAGACACTATATAAAACAATTAGTCAATACAAAAGTATTGGCTTTTTTTTATATAAACATTGAAAAGGGTAAACTGAAAATGTAGGAAAACGCTCATCTCAAATTGTAGGTTTTTCTATAATATTCTACAATCTATATATGATTGGAGGATATTAGATGAGAAAAGACGTTTGTGAGGCAATATTTATGACGAAAAGAGATGGCATTAAGATTAACTATTCTAAAATCGCAAGAACTTATGGTTGTGATCCTAGAACTGTTAAATCTTACTATGAAAGAGATGAAACGATTCCTTTAAAAAGAAAAGAAAGAATTATTACTAAAGTAACAGATGGTTTAGAAGAAATTATTAAAGATAAGTTTTTAATAGATGGAGCTCCTGCGATTGCGATTTATAACTTTCTTAAAGATAGATATAAATATAATGGTTCTTATTCTACTATCAAAAGATTTACTCACTCCTTAAAGGAAGAAAAGACTAAAGAAGCAACTGTTAGATTTGAAACTTCTCCAGGTATTCAGTGCCAGATTGATTGGAAAGAATCACTAACGTTATTAAATAATGTAAGTGATTCCTTCCAATCAATTTGGCACTGAATACCTGGAGAAGTTTCAAATCTGACTGTAGCTTCTTTATCTT
>CAJOOD010000044.1 GCA_905236085.1 uncultured Bacilli bacterium | reverse complement strand
CAATATTAGAATAGGTACGAGTTACAACCCCGGTGGTTCCACCACTTGTCATAGCCATTATGCAATATACTGGTTTATTGTTTTGAAAGGCGGCTTTAACATCAACATAAGTACCATTGCCTAGGACATCAAAAGTAGGATTGTGATATAGTTTTGTTTCATTATCGAAAGTGAAGTCATCAAAGGCAAATTCAAACAAACCGTATTGGCCGGCCCAAGAAAGAAAAAATAGATTTGCTTTTTCATCATTATGATCATATGTTTCTCTTCTAAAAGAAATACTCCATGTGTCTACTCCTATTTCGAATGAGGCATAATCTACAAATGGATCTGGATTAATAGATGAAGGCCAATATCCTTCAATCCTTGCTTTCTTATCAGCAAAATCAAATGAACTAGCCATTTGAAGTTCACCATCTACACGATAGTCCAAATCAATATGTGTATTGCTATATAAGCAAAGACCCTCATGAGTCATGTATTTGTCCCAAATCTCTTTGCTTACTTCTCCTCCTTCTAAAGGTAGAGGATTGATATATCTAGCGTCATTTTCATCTAATTCATCAAAATATGAAGTGTAATAGAAATTATCACCTTCCTCTATTGTTCCAGTTGTGGGCTCTTCTAATGTAAATCCTAGAACAGTACAATTAGCCCAGAATTCTCTTGAACCATGTCTAGCGTAAGTAGCGGGCACCTCTGCATAATGTTTCCAAATAACATTAGATTCAGCGATAAGGGATAATCCTTTAATATTACCGTTATTAATTTGTAAGGCCATAATGCCTCCTATCGCTGTCGCGGATATTATGATGGATGATATTATTCGTTGTTTCTTATTCATATTTGCTCTTCTCCTATGACATTATTCTTCATATAGTTAGTTACTTATAATTGTACCCCCCAGAAAATCAAGGATATTCACCACGAGGAACAAAATATGTATGTTCTATGGCTATATTTTTTATAGTTATGTTAATTACTTTTGTTTATTGATATAACCGCTAGTCCATAGTTATGATTCATTTGCATAATAATATTGGATAATACCGGTGATGTGGTATAGCAATTACATTGAAAGGAAATTATATGTTCCATAAAGTTAAGAATGTTATAGCGCTTAAGAATTGTTTTCTTCCTGTTTCTTTTGTGGAAGGAATAAGTAAAATTTATGATGTAAAACCTTTATTTAAGAAATGGGATGTTTTTAACAATCTTTAAAAGATAATCTTTTTAGTAAAGTTAAGGTTGATATAGGTGGTTATGGAATATCGTGGAATGATGAAATAGATTTATCTTGCGATGAATTGCTTTACGAAAGTAAACTTGTAAATAGTCCATTTGATGGTTTAATCCTCTTTACTAAAATTTGATAAATGTAGGATTATAACAATCAAATCTATAGAAAAAGAATATAGTCCAAGAGTTAATTAGATATGAACGCTCAAATAGATATTAGTAATATAATCTTAGATACAGATAGGTTAAGGCTTAGAGCATTTAAGTTATCTGATTTAGATGACTTATATGAATATGCTTCTGTTCCTGGTGTTGGCGAACTAGCGGGATGGTCTCATCATAAAGATAAAGAAGAATCATTAAGAATTTTAAATATGTTTATCGATGGTAGAAGTACTTTTGCCATATGTTATCAAGATAAAGTTATAGGCTCTATTGGTATAGATAGATATGGTATGGAAGATAAATTATCGGAATTCTATGATTATCAAGGTAGAGAATTAGGCTTTGTATTAAGTAAAGATTATTGGGGAAAGGGTTTAATGTTAGAAGCCCTACAAGCGGTAATAAATTACCTATTTAATGATTTAAATCTAGATTTCTTATTGTGTGGACATTTTATCACTAATAATAGATCTAAAAGAGTACAAGAAAAGTTAGGATTTAAACCTTATCGTAGATTAACAATAGAAACAATAATGGGAACAAAAGAAGAAGATATATTGAATATCCTTATTAATCCTAATAAAGATATTAAATTTAACTTCTCTCATTTAGAGACTCTTATCTTTAATAATTAATAGAGATATAAATGAGTTATTCGGAATTGCCGAACAACTGAATGTGATAGCGTTGCCCCACTTTTATTTATCGTTAATTGATATGTTCTAGTTAATCCCGGTGTCAAATCTGAGAGCGCTGATAAGTAAATTATCCGCAAAAGCTGGCTATTTTGCCAATTTTTGTCATTTAACTATCACTTTTATAACGCTATTTTTAAAAGCGATAATAATTCATTTTTAAATGGAGGTAAAAAGTTATCACTTACACTCCCATATTTTAGTTTAGCTTAGAGATGGCTTTATTAAGATTATCGATTATCTTATAGTTATTAGATCGTTTCTTTAAATAATTCCGATATGATATAAGTGATTCT
>CAJOOD010000043.1 GCA_905236085.1 uncultured Bacilli bacterium | reverse complement strand
TATATATCAAAAATCATTAGAACCCATTAATATTTCTAGTGATGACTTTTTATCTTTAAGAAAAGAACACTGCTATTATATTGATAAGACTTTATTGATTAAGGATATTATCACTAATAAAGAGAATGTTATTCTTTTTAATCGTCCTAGAAGATTTGGTAAATCTCTTAATTTATCAATGATTAATTATTATTTTGATATAACGCAAGATAAAACGCTTATTGATGAAATATTTTCTAATTTGGAAATATCAAAATGCCACGATTTGAATGACAAATATCAAAATAAATATCCAACAATATTTTTAAGCTTTAAAGATATTAATGCCTCAGATTTTGCAACCTTTACTTTCTTATTAAGAAATGCCTTCAAGAATGCTTTAGAAAAATATAGCGATATCCTTACTAACTTATCTTCATACGAAAAAGATACACTTACTTCGATATTAACCGGTGATAATAATGTGGATATTAATGTCATATTAAGTGAAGCTATTAATATCTTATATAAATATTATCATCAACCTGTAATCGTTATTATTGATGAATATGATGTGCCATTAGAAAAAGCCTCATTCCAAGATTATTATGAACAAGCTCTCATGGTGGTTAAAAATATTTTTTCCTCAGCGTTTAAGAGCAATTCTAAATTAAAATTAGGTATCTTAAGTGGGTGTTTAAGAATATCAAAAGAATCTATTTTTACAGGTTTAAATAATGTCAGAATTAAAACCGTTTTAGATGACGAATATTCTTCTTATTTTGGTTTTAAAAATGAAGAAGTAGAGAAGACATTAAACAAATATCTACTAGTTGATAAATTAGATGAAACCAAAGAATATTATGATGGATATTTATTTGGCAATACTAAAATCTATTGTCCATATGATTTATTGAATTATGTAAAAGATCATATTTATGATCACAATTGTCCAGCATCTTATTATTGGATCAATTCTAGCGGTAATGATATATTAAGAAAATTGTTGAATACAGGAACTAGTGAAACTAGAGAAGAAATAAAACTATTATTAAATGATTTGTCGATTAACAAAATTATTAATTTCAACCTCTCTTATCGTGATTTATATGATAACGTTGATAACATTTATAGTGTGATGCTCGCTAGTGGATATCTCACGCTAGACAAACAAATCGATAACGTTACGTATGCTTTAAAGATACCAAATAAACAAATTAAATTTATATTTGAAACACAAATATCAGAATGGATAAAAGATGTGGTTATCCCTAAATTCACCGATGAATCATTAATCGATGATGCTTTTAATGGCAATATTGAGATGTTACAAAATAAAATCAATAATGTTTTAAGATTTAACATGGGACTACATGATTTAGCCAGAAGAAAAGTGCATGTCGAATCATTTTATCATGGATTATTACTAGGTATGTTTGTCGAAGCTAATAAAAATGATAAATATGAAATCAAATCTAATGCTGAAGCTGGGGTTGGTTACGCAGATATATTGATTAATGATTATATCAATCGCCGAGGTGTTATTATCGAATGCAAAAACGGTGATGATGTGGCCGTTGATATGGCCCAAGAAAAAGAACAAATAGAAAAGAATAGATATGCTGATTATTTCCTTCCTCATTATCATATTAAGAAATACGTAATATCTTTTGCTAAAAAATATTGTTGGGTGGAAGAAGAGTAAGAAATAATTACTTGTATAATTGAAGCCGTGATTAAAATAAAAGAAGTTACGATTTAATAAATTTTAAATAGGTTTTGCATGGTTTTTGAAAGCAATGACTTGAAAAACTATGAAATCTGATGGGGGTTTTCACAATAGCTGTTTTATCAGAATTTATAAAATCTATAAAACTCTGAAAACGATTTTTAAATCAATTATTATAACCATAATATGAAATATTAATTGCCTGCATTATAAAACTCAGCGATAATTAAAGCAAAGGAAGAACACAATAATGGATCAATTAAAAGAAATTAACAATCTTAATGATTTGTATAAAACGACAGGTTTATCTTATGAATTAATAACTAATTCAGAAAGGCCTGCAATTAGAGTGCCTTTTTGCAAGGTTTCTTTAGACTGCTTAAAAGAAATTGTAAAAACATTTCCTAATCTAGTTGCGCTAGATGTTAATACAGGCCAGATGACTGATGAGTTTATGGAAGTTATTGGCGATAATCTTCACGAGTTAGAAGAATTAGATTGTTCTGCGAACGCGATAACAAATCAAGGTATCAGATATTTATCAAAAGTAACCTCATTAAGGGTTCTAGATTTATCTTTATGTGATATTGATGATAATTGCATTGATGATTTGCTAAAATTGCAAAATCTAACAGCCTGCCATTTATCGGGCACTGGAATATCTATATTTAATCTACATAGACTTAAAGGGCTCCCTCATCTAGAACAATGTGATTTAAAGCAAGCTTCTTGCGCTTCCTCCTTACCTTTAGAATTATTAGTAAAAAGAGACATAAGAGAGATATTTAGATATATTGATAACGAGGAAAGAAGTACTTTACCTGTTAGTACTTTCCGAGTGATGCTATTAGGCGAACCATGTAGCGGCAAAACCAACTTATTAGGTGCTTTAACTCATTTTGATAATAAAGAAAAAATCGCTACTTTAGGCGTAAATATTAAGAAATACGCTCCATTTAGAAGTGAAAAATATCAAATTAATAGGGCTTTTAATATTTGGGACTTTGGTGGTCAGATTACTCAGCTAGCAATACATAAATTATTTTTATCTGATAAATGTATATTCGCGATTGTCGTTGAACCAAGGATGAATGATTGTGAAAGAGATTTCCTAAGATGGTATAGAAATATTAGGCAATATATTGTTGGCAAAGATTATGGCTTACCTGTTTTGATAGTATTCTCTAAATGCGACAACGAGAATGGCGGATTAGGTAATTCAGTTGATTTAGAAAGAACAATCGAAAACAATAAACTTAAAATCAAAGAAGCTATACTAAGCGAAGAAAAGAAAAGCGACATGAAACGTTTTTCAACTGTCAAAAATTATTTTGATGAGTTCTTTATCTTTGTTAAGTCTAGTTCAATATTAAAAGTTAGCGATGGAAGAAAAGAATTAGTGGAAGCCATTGATAAAGCAATTAATATAGCTACTGGCTTAAATAGATTCCAATTAAGCCCACAAGACAAAGAATTATTAGAAACAATTATTAATAAAAGCAACCCATCAAACAATATCGATACGATTGATAATAATTCAGAAATATTTATCAATGGTAAATTTATAACTATGCTTGCGGAAAATATTATTGAAGATTATAGCAAAGATAATTTAAAAAAATCTTTGATGAATATTTCTACATTTGGTGATGTGTATTACAACAAAGGAATCGAACACTGTTCCGTTTTGATAAACCCTTTGAAGATATCCTCTATTGTTTACGATATCATGTCTGGAACGGATGAGGAATTTTTAAACATTTCGCAAAACAAAGAAGTGCCACCATATATTATTGATGTCGATAAAATGTGCAAATATTATCGATTGGATAAGGAAGAAGCTGCAAAAGCAATATTAGACTATCTCAAACTTAATAATTTCATTTTCAAAAAAGATGGTGAGTATTATGTGCCTTCTAGATTCCCTATGATGCCTAATTGGTTCCCGAAAGAAAAAATGAAAAATCTCAACGGAATTAGACATTTTTCCATCGAATGCAATGTTGAAGTAGAAAGCCTGGCCTACACTTTGTTATCAAGTTTTATGAACGCAGCAAATCGTAATGCAAATTTCGATATCGAAGACGACAACGTTTTCTCTGATGGTTTTGCATGTTCATATAACTTTGATGGAGGTCAACAAATAGCGGTAATAAAAGAAAATGGCGAGCCTAATATTCTTGATATTTGGATGTCACATTCTAATTCTGAATATCCAAAAGAAGATATTTGGAAAATAATTGAAAACAAACTAAACGAAGTTATTGGCATGAGCGATGATAAAAACTATGTTATATATGTCCATTGTCCTTGTAGCGGCTCTTTCGAAAAGGAATGTGGCAGAAAGCATAATTACAAAAGGTTATTAGACATACGCAATAAGCATAGAATGGTTATGTGTTCGGAATCATGTAAATATTTGCCTGTTAATACTTTTCTTGTTGATTCAAGAATTAAAAATGATGGCACCGAGGATGAACCTAACGATATTAAAAACTTTTTTGTAATAACTCCATTCACTTTAGAAGAAGATTCAAATTTTGTGGAAAGAATACAGGGCGCTCTTGATGAAGTTTATAACTCCAATGAAAAGTATAAGGATCACTTTGATAAACCAGAGATTGCTAAAGGTATTAGAAAAGGGAACAAAACGGTTATCGATGAAATCATTAAGCGCATTGAAAATGCCCTTATCATCTTAACCATTTTCGATAAATCTAAACCAAATGTTTTCTTTGAAATGGGATTGTCCTACGCAGATGAAAATAAAATTCACATTAATTTCACTCCAGACGATATAAAAGATTTACCATTCGATGTTAGCCACTTTGAGGTCAAACACATAGATTATCAAGATTTATCAGGCTTCAAAAACGAATTGATAAGTTTGCTAGATGAAGCGATTAATGACAAAAGAATCTAGTTTTGTCAATAAAATTTGCTTTTTCTTAAAACTTAGATATAATATCTCTTGCTCATAGAGCATTGTTCTTTGAAATATGGGGTTGAAATAGGTTCGACAGAGATAGGTAAAATACTAGCTGCAGTGGTTGGTAACTTGAAACCAAAAGAAAAATAACTGACAACAGTTATATGAGAGCTCCTAGAGCTCAATCTCTCTGCTTAGCATAAGCTACTCGATATAGAGTTCCGGCCAATGGGTCGGGCAGAGCGCTCCCTGGGGTTTTAGCCTTTCACGCCTAGCAAGAGTGTCATAACAAAAGGATTGGAATTAGAAGTCGACTTGTTATCTAGTTCTGAAATTAGCTTGTCTCGCATACCCTAGTTTGACGGTTTATGAAAGTATGTTAAATTATAAAACACATCGTCTAAACTGTAGATGCTGGTAGGGGATCGTCTCTGGACCGGGAGGGCAGTACTCCCGCAGCTCCACCAATCGAATACATATCCATAGCTATTTAGTTATGGATTTTTTATAAAATGTGACTAATTTGTTGCTTTTAAATGATATTTCAATCGTATATATTATTATCATAATGAATCCCAAGTTAAAAAAAGTTTTAGATACCACTATTCCATTAATACTCATCGTTGGCTTCACTTTAGCAGCGTGTTATTTATATTTCTATGATGGGTTATTAGGTGGAGATGATATTAGATTTCATCTAGGCAATATTTATGATGTTTATTATGGAATGAAGCATGGCTTATCAATTGATTCTTCTAATCATATATATTTAGGAGCATATGCTTATAATACACATGTATTTTACGCTCCATTCCCACATTATTTCGCCGCGATTATCATGCTAATATTTAATGTAGATACAGTGGTCGCCTTAAAAATAAGTATTACGTTCTTTTGCTTTATTGGAATATTATTCTTCTATTTATTCTCATATAGGATATCTAAAAGAAGAAGTGTCGCTGTTTTAGGCGCGGCTATATTTGCCTTTGGTCCATATAGAATGTTTTGTGGATTATGTCGATTTGCTTACGCTGAAACGATTGCTATGTCCATCATGCCAATATTATTCTATGGAATTTACGCTATTACGCACGATGAGACACCAAAATACCGTTCGTTCTTAATGGTAATCGTTGGCATTTCTTTATTAGTCTTATCTCATCCATTTACTGCCTTGATATCAGTAATATTTGCTTTAATCTATATGGCAATTAGATATAAGAATGTTATCGCCTTTGTTAAGAATAAGAAGGGATTAATATTATCCATCTCAACAGTGGTCTTAGTACTTGGCTTAGTGGGCTTTTATTTCTTCCCAATGCTCGAAGCGGAATCATCAGGATTATATCGTATATCTGACTCCACTGCAGTGTGGACTAATTATCAACATGTAGCAAATTCCACTGCAAATTCCTGGCAATTTTCTGGATTTTTGAATTTAACGTGGCTTAATAGCATGGTAAATAGCGGCAAATTTCCAGAGACATATTCGGCGAGTAGTCTGCTTCTTGGCGTTGGCTTAGTTATAATATCCGCGATATTAGTTGCGGTGGGGGATCACTTCATCAAGAAATTACCATATAGCAAATATTATCGTATTCCAGTTGTTATTTTAATTAGTGCCTTCCCAATCATATTTACTATTCAAAGATTAGAAGTCTATCTAGCTTTATTAATGTTTGATATCACCTATTTAGCGGTACAGTTCTTTGATGAAAAGAAAGTTGAAAGAGAAAGAAACGGGGAAAAAGTTGCATTTGATAAAGATGTATTTAAAGATGTAATCTACTTGGGCTTATCTTTATTAATATTATTGTTATTCATCTTTGTTGGTGATGTGTGGTACATTGTACCTGATATTTTCTATACCTGCCAATTCGCTTGGAGATTATGGTCCTTATTCTATTTATTCTTATCTTGGATTATTGTTATTGGATTAAACGCTCTTAGTGAATATAAGAATCAAATTGGATTTATATGTTTAGCTTCTGTGCCATTTATCTTCTTTACTGCCGCTCAAGAATATCCAGAAAAAAGAGGAGCAATGGAAGAAGAATCCGCTGGTGCATATGTTCATTATACTTATGGAGATAAAGAAGTTATGCAAACATCTAATGTTGGAGTGATGAATGAATATATTCCTTTAGTCTTCTATGAAGAGGGTTATGAAAGTGAATATTCTAATTCCTTATACAATAAAATTAGATCCACGATTGGTAATTATAGATTATATCAATACACCATAGATAAATATATTAAGCCAGCATTCTTAGAAGGAGATGGCGATTTAACTATCACGGAATTTAATACTCCAAATGTCTCATTTGATGCTATTGTCAATATAGATAATAGTTTAATTCAATTACCACAATTTTATTACAAAGGTTATTATGCTGAATTTGTTGATAAAGATACAAACGAAGTAATTGATAAGGTGGAATGTGGCTATGTCGATGGTCTTGTTTCCTTTAGAGCTCAAGTTGGCGAATATAAGATTAATGTTTACTATAAAGGCAGCAATTTAAGAGTAGCTTTTAATATCGTGTTTTTTGTGACATTACCATTTGTTGGCGCTTTAGCAGTGTTATCTGGCTTTGAATTTTATCAAGAAAAAATTAAAGCAAAAAAGCCGCAAATAGAAAATTAAATTAGCAAATACCATATATTTTCATCAAATTTCTAACTCTACTTTTTAGGGTAGTAAGAGTTTAGTGACTTTGTTTTTTCTTTATTTATGATTATAAGTGAAGAATAAGCGAGGTCCTACTACTATGAAAATTGCTATCTCTACCGAATCTACAGTTGATTTAACTCCAGAATTAATTAAAAAGTATGATGTGAATATCGTACCTTTTACTGTTACATTAGGAGATGAAAGCGCTCCTGATGGAGATATCACTCCACAAAAGATTTATGCCTATGTTGATAAAACAGGCAAACTTCCAAGAACATCCGCGGTAAATCAATATCAATATGAACAACATTTTAGAAAATTAAAAGAAGAAGGATATGATCAAATCGTTCATGTCACTTTATCTAGTGGTATCTCTGTTGCTAATCAAAACGCTGTTATTGCTTCGCAAAAATTTGAAGGTGTTTATGTCGTTGATTCTAAATCTTTATCTACTGGTATTGCTTTATTAGTAATCTATGCTAGAGAATTAGTGGAAAAAGGATTTAATGGCGCCGCAATTAAAGAAAAATTAGAAAAAAGAGTTCCATATGTCCAAGCTAGTTTCGTCTTAGATACTGTGGAATATCTATATAAAGGTGGAAGATGTAATTCCTTAACCAGACTTGCGGTTAATGTCTTTAAGATTAGACCACAAATAATTGTTACTGATGGCAAGATGATTTCTGGTAGAAAATATCGTGGAAAAGACGCTCCAGTTGTCACTAAATATTGTGAAGATACATTAGAATTATTCGCTAATGCGGATAAATCTGTCGCCTTTGTTACTGCGACTAGCTATGAAGATGAAATATTTGCTCTTGCAGAACAGAAATTAAAAGATGCGGGATTTAAAACAATATATAGAACAACTGCAGGGGCCACTATTACCAGTCACTGCGGTCCAAAGACTATTGGTATTTTATATATCAATGATGGCGGTGCTAAATAGCCTATTATATTTATTATAAAGAAAGAGCCTCACTAGTTTGATGAAGTGAGGCTTTTTAAT
>CAJOOD010000042.1 GCA_905236085.1 uncultured Bacilli bacterium | reverse complement strand
GGATTCGGCGCGCTATTGTCAATTGGCTTAGTTGCCCTTGCTAAGAAACGCAAAGAAGAAAAATAATTAGCAAATTAAATTAAAAGTCGAGATTCAGTTCTCGACTTTTTAAAAAGGAGAATTAAAGAATATATGTTAATCAGCATTGGTGAAATACTCGTAGATATCTTTAAAGATAATAACAACGAAAAAATACTTCCTGGAGGAGCTCCATTTAATGTGGCTTGTAATGCTTTATTATATACCAAAGATGTTGGTTTTATAGGCGCTGTAGGTAATGATGATAATGGGGAATTATTAATCAAAACCGCTTCAGAAAAGAATTTTAAATATCTTAAGGTTAATACTTTAAATGATAGATATACTTCTAAAGCTATAGTTACATTAGATAATGGTGAAAGATCATTTAGATTTGATAGAGATTTAGGTGCTGATTATATATTCGATATTAATGATATTGATATATCTATGATTAATGATGATGATATCATCCATATCGGTTCATTAATGTTATCTTATAAAGAAGGTAGAGAATTCTTCTTTAATTTAGTTGATAAGATACACAACAATACCAAGGCTAAGATATCATTTGATATCAATTATAGAGAAGATATATTCTCTAACAAAGATGAAGCCAGAAATATCTTTATTAAGGCTTTAAAAGAGGCAGATATATTAAAATTCTCTATCGAAGAATTAGAACTATTAACTGATAAAAAAGATTATCTAGAGGCCTTAAAATTATTACTCAATGATAATCAAGTCGCCGTTATTACCTTAGGCTCTAAAGGCTCTATATATTATCAAAACAATAAATGTATTAAAGTCGATACTATTCCACTTAAACCAATAGATACAACAGGTGCGGGTGATGCATTTTATTCTTACTTCTTAGCCACTTTAGTTAATAATCCTCATTTTATAAAAGATGATGAATTAATTAAACATTACCTTTTAAGAGCGAATATAGTTGGAGGATTAACCACTCTTAAGAAAGGCGCGATTAACGCTGCGCCAAAAGAGGAAGAAATAGATGAATTTATAAAAAATAATCGCTAATTGCGACAATAATCACTTATAAGTTCTTATTTAATTGCGTTAAATATTGTTCAACATTACGATATTTGATATCTTCTATATCCTTATCTTCACCACGATATAAGACATATTTATCATCAATATCTCCAACTTGTTTTTTAACAACGGCTAATAATTCTTCATTACGTAAGAATTTGCTTTGATTATCAAAAGATATTTTAGCAGAATGCTTAATCTCATAAAGCGAGCATGTATGACTATCTTTGTTGTAATTGACCATATCATATTCACCACGAGTGATAGATTGATATTTAAAGATTGTCGAATTTTTTAATTTGTTGCGGGTTTCAAATAAGACAATATCTTCTAGCATCCTTCCTTTTACATCGTTAAGAATTATATTTGTAATATATTCTCTATCACTTTCTTTTAATTTCATAAAATAAGCATCTTTCATCAATGAATATACTAGAGCTTTAGTAATCGAATAACGCATGCCTGGTTGGATAAAGATAATTCTCTTATTACTTGTTCCATCACTATATCTTATTTCGATATCTTTAATTAAATCTAATTGATATAGATATTCTTTAATTTGATTTATTGCTTCATTAGAGATATCGATATTTTGTTCTTCTTTTTCTTTAATATCTAATAAGGTTTTTTAATCTATTTATAACTCCTTCTTCATCGATATCATATAAAGCGGTTTGTTTTATCTCATCTTCTTCGTTGAGTAGAAATTGCTTCGCAGATCCTAAGTCATTTGATTTAAATCTTTTAGTAATAACACTAATTAAGAAGGAATGGTTCATATCTTCAATAATACGATTAATCGCGTTAGTTAATTCATCGCGTTCATATAAATCTCTTACATGAATAAACATTTCTCCAAAGTTGGTATTTTTTAATGTTCTTTGTATATTTCTAGCAATCGCTGTATCAATGTATTTTCTAGTGGATTCATCACTTCTAAACGAGACTTCATCGATGAGATGTTCTGGATCATCAAAATCCATATTCTCTATCTTAAGAG
>CAJOOD010000041.1 GCA_905236085.1 uncultured Bacilli bacterium | reverse complement strand
GCGGTTTCTTCTTCCTCGTCTTCATGAGCCACAATTGCAATACTACTTACAGTTGTCTTTTCATCAATTCTAATAATCTTGACGCCTTGAGTGTTACGTCCGGCAATCTTAATTTGTTCGATTGGTGTGCGGATAACAACACCTTTCTTGGTGATAACAATTAAGTCTTCATCGCCATTAACCGCTCTAACGCTGACAAGTTTGCCAACTTTTTCGGTTGATTTAATGGTTATAACACCTTTAGCACCCCTTGCGGTTTGACGATATTCATCAAATGGAGATAATTTACCAAAGCCTTTATCAGTGATAGCTAAGATATATGTACCTTCAAGAGATGTTGTTGCGCCAACAACTTCGCTGCCATCGCTTAAATCGATACCTTTAACACCAGCGGCGGTTCTTCCCATAGATCTGACTTCGTTTTCATGGAATTTAACCATCTTACCATTGCTAGAAGCAATGCCGATAATCGCATCACCGTTAGTGGGCTTGACATCTAATAATTCGTCGTCTTCTCTTAAAGAGATAGCGATTTTACCATTTTGTCTGATGGATTCAAATTCTTCAGAAGCAGTACGTTTTACCACACCTTTCTTGGTGATGAAAAATAAATACGCTTCTGGTTTTTCGCCGTTTTCACCAATAACTGGTAATTCTCCTGGCGCGACAATGGCTTTAACATTTTCACCTTGTTCTAGGTTAAGTAAGTTAATTACAGGTAATCCTTTAGATTGTCTGGTGAATTCAGGAATCTTGTAACCACGAATTCTATATACTTTACCTTTGTCTGTGAAGAATAAAACATCGGTATGTGTTTTGGTATAAAGAATTAAGTCTACCACATCATTTTCGTTTGTGGTCATACCTCTAACACCTCTACCACCTCTATTTTGAGTACGGAATGTGTCAGAAGTAACTCTTTTAATATATCCGGATTTAGTGATGGTAATAATGATATCTTCTTCAGGAATTAAGTCCTCATCATCAATGCTGCCTTCAGAATCTAAAATCTTGGTTCTACGAGCATCGCCGAATTTATCTTTGATAACAGTTAATTCTTGTTCTAATACCTCGATAATGTTTTCTCTAGAGGAAAGAATTCTATGATAATTAGCGATATTTGCTTCTAATTGGGCTTTTTCTGCTAAAAGTTTGTCGGTTTCAATACCGGTTAATCTTCTTAAAGCCATACCTAAAATTGATTGAACTTGGACTTCGCTTAAATTGAATTTGGCCATCAATTCGGTTGTCGCAGCTTCTGGAGTTGCGCTAGCTTTAATAATATCAACTACTTCATCGATATTATCGTGAGCGATTAATAAACCTTCAACAATATGAATTCTAGCTTCGTCTTTTTCAAGCAAGAAGTTTGTTCTTCTTCTAATAACTTCAATTTGGAATTCTAAGTAATTAGATAATAATTCTTTAATAGTTAAAACTTTAGGAGCGTTATCAACTAAGCATAGATTAATAACGCCAAAGGAAGTTTGTAATGAGGTGTTTTTATATAATTGGTTTAAGATAACTTCTGGTACGACATCTCTTCTTAATTCGATGACCACTCTTATGCCTTGCATGTTTGTTTCATCACGAATATCAGTAATACCTTCAATTACCTTATCTTTTACTAATTCAGCGATATGAGCAACCATCGCTGCTTTATTAACTTGATATGGAATTTCTGAAACAATTATGCGGGATTTGCCGTTATCTTGATATTCTATGTCCGCTTTTGCTCTCATGATAACAGAGCCGGTTCCGGTGGTATAAGCGTCTCTAATTCCGCTTCTACCTAAGATATATCCACCAGTTGGGAAATCTGGACCAGAGATATAATTATCCATAATTTCTTCGTTGGTGATATCTGGATTGTGGGCTAGAGCAATAACGCCATCGATAACTTCTCTTAAATTATGTGGTGGCATGTTAGTGGCCATACCAACAGCAATACCATTAGATCCATTAACTAATAAGTTAGGGAATCTACATGGTAAAACGCTTGGTTCGATTTCACTACCATCATAGTTATCGACAAAATCAACTGTGTTGCAATTGATATCTCTAACCATTTCAAGAGCTAATCTAGTCATTCTTGCTTCGGTATAACGCATAGCCGCAGCTTCATCGCCGTCAAGCGTACCAAAGTTACCGTGACCATCTACAAGAGTATATCTCATAGAGAATGGTTGAGCTAATCTAACTAATGTTTGATAAATTGCTGCGTCACCATGTGGGTGATATTTACCCATAACATCACCAACGATACGCGCTGATTTTTTATGAGGAACATTTGGGAACATCCCTGCTTCGTTCATGCCATAGATAATTCTGCGGTGAACTGGTTTTAAGCCATCTCTTACATCTGGTAGAGCACGAGAGACGATAACCGACATGGCATAGTCTAAGAAGGCGGTTTGAACTTGTTCGGTGATTGGAGCATCAATTAATGATGGAACAATACCAGCTTCAACTTCTTCAATAGCGGTTTCGTCGACTTTTTCTTCTTCGGTTTCTTCTTCAGCAACTTCAGATTCGTTTAATTTCTTTTCTTCGTCAGCCATTATTTTTGCCTCCTTATTAGATGTCTAAGTTCTTAACGAACTTCGCGTTAGCGTGAATAAATTCTTTTCTTGGATCAACATCATCACCCATCAAATCAGTGAAGATTTGCTCGGCTTTTATCGCATCATCCATGCTAACTCTAAGCATCTTTCTATTTCTTGGATCCATAGTGGTTTCCCATAATTGTGATGGGTCCATTTCACCTAAACCTTTATATCTTTGGAATGGATATCCTGGTTTTAAGTTTAATTTCTTTTTAAGCACTTCTAATTGTTCATCGTTATAGCAATAATAAGATTTCTTGTTGTAATCAACTTTATAAAGAGGAGGTTGAGCAATATAAACATAGCCTTGCTCTAATAAAGGTCTCATAAAACGATAGAAGAATGTTAATAAGAGGATTCTGATGTGTGAACCATCGACATCAGCATCGGTCATGATAACAATTTTGTGGTATCTAATCTTGCTAACATCAAATTCTGGATCAATGCCTCCGCCAATCGCGGTAATCATGTTACCAATTTCTCCGTTAGCAAAGATTCTCTTCGCTTGCGCTTTTTCAACGTTTAAGATTTTACCTCTTAAAGGAAGAATGGCTTGCGTTTCTCTGTTACGTCCGTCTTTTGCAGAACCACCCGCAGAATTACCTTCTACGATGTATAATTCACATAAACTTGGGTCTTTAGATGAACAATCCGCTAGTTTGCCAGGAAGGGTAGTGATGTCTAAAGATCCCTTTCTTTGCACTTGCTCTCTCGCGGCTTGGGCGGCAATACGGGCGTTAGAGGCTAACATGGCCTTTTCAACAATTAATTTTGCAGTCTTAGGATTTTCCATCAAGAAGCGATCTAATTGATCACCAACGATTTGGCTGACAATCTTTCTAACTTCTGGGTTTCCTAATTTGGTCTTGGTTTGTCCTTCATATTGAGGATTTGGGTGTTTAACAGAAATAATCGCAGTTAAACCTTCTTTAATATCATCATAGGTAAAGTTTTTATCTTTATCTTTGAGCATATTAACTTTCTTCGCATAATTGTTGATGACACGAGTCATCGCTAATTGGAAGCCAGCCTCATGCATACCACCTTCGTGAGTATGAATATTATTACAGAAGGAGAAAATATTACCGGAATAGCCATCGTTATATTGTAAAGCGGCTTCAACATAGATATGGCCAGTAACTCCTGGCATATATTCCACTTCTTCTCTACCTTCACAATAAATAACTTCTGGGAATATCGCGGTTTTGTGGGCATTAATGAATAAAACATATTCTTTAATACCGCCCTTATAATGGAATGTTTCGGATACGGGTTCTTCACCTCTATCATCGATAACAGTCATTCTTAATCCACGGTTTAAATAAGCCATTTGTCTGACTCTATCGTGGATGATATTGTAATCAAATACAGTGGTTTCTAAGAAGATGGTTGGATCTGGTTTAAATGTAACAGTGGTTCCATTATCGTCTTCTGGACAATCTCCAATGCGTTTTAAGTGTTCAATGATATGACCACCGTTTTCAAATCTTTGGAAATAAACGCCGCCGTTTTTGTGAACAACAACTTCTACCCATTCTGATAAGGCGTTAACAACAGAGGCACCAACGCCGTGTAAACCACCAGAAACTTTATAACCGCCGCCTTCACCGAATTTACCACCAGCGTGTAATACTGTATAAACGGTTTCAACACCAGATAATCCGGATTTAGCAACGATATCAACAGGAATACCACGTCCGTTATCTTTAACTGTAACGGTGTCTCCTTTATTAATAGTAACAACGACATCTGTACAATAGCCCGCTAAGGCCTCATCAATTGCGTTATCGATAATTTCCCATACAAGATGGTGCAAGCCAGCACTCGCGGTAGTACCGATATACATACCAGGTCTTTTTCTAACAGCTTCTAGACCTTCGAGAACTTGAATATTTGTCGCGGTATAGCTTGCGTCCGCTTTATCCATTTCTACTTCTGTTTCGGTTAATTCGGAAACATTAAGTATTTCTGGATGTTCTTCTTCAATAGATTTAGCAACTTCAGGAGCTTTTTCTTCTTTTTTCTCTTCTTCTGGAGCTGCAATTACTTTTTCTTGTTCTTCCATTAAGCTTTTTCTCCTTTCCTAGTCAGAACACAGGTTTTAACATCTTTTAAGTCAAGTTTGGTACCAGTAATAAACACTTGCTGGAACTTTCTTAAAAATTCAATTAGTCTATCTTGGTGATTCTTATCTAGTTCTGACATCACATCATCAAGAATAACTATTGGTCGCTTTTCTTTATCTTCAATCAAGAAGAATGGTGATAATTTCAAGGCAATTGCGACTATCCTGTTTTCACCTTGAGAACCAAAACTGGCGATTTTGCGATTATTTAGGCTCATTTCAAAGTCTTCTCTATGAATTCCTATCGATGTTGCCTTTTTCTTTAAATCGCTCTCCTGTGCCCTTTTAAACGCTTTTTTAGCATTCTCTTCGAAGTTAGAATCGTATGGCACAAATGGTTCGTATTCTATCTTCGCGTGTACACGCTCGCCCGTGAGCGCATATACAATTTTATCCAAGATATTGTTAATATCTTGTATATATTGCTGCCTGTAGGAAACTATTGGTCCAGACAGCCTCACCATCATCTCGGTTGTTGCTTCTAACAAGGTTTCATCAACTTTGTCTTGCTTAAGAATGGCGTTTCTTTCCTCGAGAAGTTTATCATATTGTGATATATATCCGAGGTAGGTAGGGCTTTTCTTTGATATTGAAATATCTAGATAATTCCTCCTATTTGATGGTGGTCCTTTGAATAACATCACATCTTTTGGTTCAAAAAGTATGATGTTTATCAATTTGGATAATTCCGACAATTTGCTGATAGGTTTATCGTCGATAAAGATTTTTCTCCCCTCTTTGATAAAAACCACTTTAATTTTGTGCTTAGTTGTACCGTTGAAGGTTGTTGCCTCAATACTAGCGCTTTCTTTGCCAATTTTGACTAATTCTTCTTCATTACGAGTTCTAAACGATCTTGCGAGTGATAAATAATATATCGCTTCAACTAAATTGGTTTTACCTACCCCGTTTTCCCCTATTATGGCATTCATCTTTTCGGAGAATTCGTATGTCAGATAATTATGGTTTCGGAAGTTTTTGATAGTTAATTCTTTGACATACATTATTTGGAGATGCGGTATTTATTACCTTCGACTTCAATTATGTCGTTTGGATATAATTTTCTACCTCTTCTATTTTCGTCTTCTCCATTTACTTTAACCGGATTATTAGCGAGATAGATTTTAGCTTCCCCTCCCGTTGATATAATTCCGATTATTTTAAGTAATTGTTGAAGCTGAAGATAGTCAGTGGTGATAATGATATCTTTAATTTTTGGCTCTATCAAAACTCCCATACAATAATTATACACAACAAAATAAAAAAGGGAATATAATTCCCTTAATTTATTTTTGTTTTTTTGCCTATTTTTAGCCTAATAGGTACGCATTGGGGTAACAACTTGTACTACAGTATCGTCTTCGTCGTTTCTAACCACGAATGGCTTCATTTCCGCGACAAAGGCTAATGTGACTTCTGGAGAACCTAACGCTCTAATGGCAGCGAGGACAAATTCTTTATTGAACGAGATGCTTAAAGCTTGTCCGTCATAACGGAAATTGGTCAATCTATCAGATGCAGAACCAATTTGTGAAGATTTAGAAGAAACCTCCACTCCGTTTTCCGACATTGTAAGACTAACAACGTTTTCTCTTTCAATAGAAAGCAAGGACGCTCTATCAATAGCTTTAATCATGTCTTGAGAATTTACTCTTAAAGAGTAATTGATATTCCTTGGAATAATATTTTTGGTGTTTGGGAAGTCTCCGCTTAATAATCTAGCCGCTACAACAGTTCTACCAAAGGAGAATAACGCTTTCTTTTCACTGACAGCGATTTCAATTGTGGATGTGCCTTCTGCTAATCTAGCAACTTCCATCATCATTTTGGCGGTAATGTTAGCGGTGAAGAATACATTTGGATCAATAGTTAAAGTTTTTCTGGCTAATCTCGCAGAGTCTGTCGCGGTCGCGGTTAACGTGCCAAGTTCAGCGACCAAATTGATCGCGGTTAAAATTGGTCTTTGTTCTTTTGTGGAAGCTGCAAAGGCTGTTTGTTCGATTAATGTAGCGAAGTCAGCGTTGGATAAAACTAACGATGTTCCTTCTGCACTTAAATCTAAATCTGGATATTCTTCTGGTCTAATACAATTAATCTTAAATTCGGAAATATTATCAGAAATCACTGCAATTGTCGAATCAATTACATCAAATTTGATTTCTGGAGAATCAATCTTTCTTGCGATTTCTGTGATAATTTTAGAACTGATTAAGGTTGAACCTTCTTTATAATCTCTAATAACTTCCAGGTCATTAATTCTATATGGAATCATTGTTCTAATTGTTAAGTCATTATTAGAACCTGTAATAAATAAACCTTCTTCGGTTAAATCTAATTTTAAATTACTTAAGACAGGGATAGCGTTTTTACTACCTACTGCTCTTGAGGCTGTTTGTAATCCTTTAAGGAATTCATCTCTTGCAATAACAAATCTCATAAATATTTATTATTCCTTTCTTATTATTAATTATTTAATAATATTATAGTCTGTGGAAAATGTGGATAACTCTTCTTTGACTTCTAACATTTATCATAACATGTTTGATATATTTATACATCTTTTATTTTTATTTAAAATAAATTATTTATCTTTAACCATCTCTTTGAGCTCTTTAATTGCTGCTTGCATAGAGGCGTCAGTTTTCAACAATTTTTCCACCTTACTTATGCCAGACATCACTGTTGAATGATCTTTACCGCCAAATGCAGCACCAATTTTCTTTAAAGAGATATCAGTTAATGTTACTCTCATCAAATACATAGCGACGTGTCTTGCTAGAACTATTTGTGATGTGTGTGAGTTACCAGTTAACACAGATGGAGTCAAATTATAATAGTCTGCAACTAGAGAAATTATACTTTGCTCATTGATTTCATCTTGGATAAATTTGCTACCAGTTAAACTAGAAATAGCTTCACAAGTTAACGCCACATCAACTCTGCTTGTGGGTTTCATAATAGCGAAATATACCAATTTATTTAAAGCACCTTCTAATTCTCTGATATTTCTAGAAAATTTAGACGCAAGTAATTCTAAAGCGGAATCATCAAATTCTAATTCGGAAATATTGTTGTTTTGAATCTTTAATTTAAGAATAGACACACAAGTTTCGTGATCTGGTTCCTCGATGTTAACGGTTAAGCCAGAACTAAATCTTGTAATCAATCTATCCTCAATATCCTGCAAATCCTTAGGCATTCTATCAGAAGTGATAACGATTTGTTTGCCTAAAGAAATTAAATCGTTAAAAATAAAGTAGAATAATTCTTGGGTTCTTGTTTTATCTTTTAAAAACTGAATATCATCTATTAAAAATGCATCAATATTTCGGCAATAATCCCGCAAAACCCCGGTATCTTTGTTGGTTGTTAAGAAAGAAACATATTCATTAAAGAAGTCATCTGCGGTGATACAAACCACTTTTGCATTAGGGTTCGCAAACTTGATTTTGTTCCCAACTGCGTGCAATAAATGGGTCTTGCCCAAACCTGATTCCGAATATATAAATAAAGGATTAAACATTTTGCCAGGTGTAGCGGCAATCATTAATGCTGCTTGAGCGGCAGTTCTGTTGCAACTACCAACGATATAATTATCGAATGTTAAGTTAAAATTAAGTCTAGAATTTTTGAATACCACTTCTTCGGTTTTGACAGGTTCTTTAGGAGCGTTTTTAATTTTTTCTTCTTCGGTGATTAATTTGGTCTTAAATACTGTTTGTGTAACCTCAAGAATTGCTTCGTTTAATAATTCTTGATGTTGCTTTTCAATAAGTGTCACCGCAAGTTTACCATTAACCACAATTATTAAGGTGTCTCCTTGAATTGTGTAAATGTAAGAATCGGCGAAGAATTGCTCAAATATGTTCCTGTCAAGACGTTCTTTTAGAGTTTCTAATACCCTATCCCAAATTTTGATTGATTCTGAAATTGATATATTTGCCATGAGAAAATTATAGTGGTTTCCACATCTATTTTGAACAAATTTTTATTCAATTTTACTTTTTCCACATAATTATAGTTAAAATAGCAAGTTTAGTGCTTAATATAACACTTTCCACAATTTTCAAATGTGGGAAACTTTGTGGAAAACTTTAATGTGGATGGAAAGATGTGAAAATGTGGATAAAACGATTTTATTCCTTCCTTTATTTGATACGCGCGCGCAAATAGTGCTGGTTGTGGAAAATTCAAAATAATATGATTCAAAACGGGCTAAAATCGCTTATTTTTAATGCGAATTTGCTCTGTTTTCCACAGATATGTTACTAAACCGAAAATATGTATCATTTGCTTTTCGCTTTTACTTTGGAAAAAATCTCCTTAAAAAGCCAACCAAATTTTAATTTGATTGACTTTAATACACATACACACATATAATTTAACAAGCGTGCACACAAATGTGTGGGAAAGGATAGCAAGAAATGAAAAGAACTTATCAACCAAGTAAAATCAAACATGCTCACAAAGCTGGTTTCAGAGCCAAAATGAGAACCGCTGGTGGACGTAAGGTTTTAGCTAGAAGAAGAGCTAAAGGCAGAAAAAAATTATCTGCATAATTTCTTAATGGAGAAAATCGGTGAAAAAACATTATCGAGTAACCTCCAATCAAGACTTTGCAACAGCTGTTCATAAAGGAGGACACAATAGAAGCAATTCTTACACTATTCATTTTATGAATAATAACTTAGGTTATGTTCGTGTGGGTATATCGGTATCCTCTAAATTAGGAAATGCTGTTACAAGAAATCGTGTCAAAAGACAAATAAGAGCGATGTGTGATCGATTAATAGAATTTCAAAACTCCTCATATGACCTTATCATCATCGCTAAAAACAACTTTCTTTCAAGTTCGTATCAGACAAATTATATGGAGCTAGGAGAACTTTTAAGAAAATCGGAGTTAATTAAATGAAAAGAAAGACGAAAATTATTACCGCGATTGCCACTTTAAGCGCAGGCGTAGTACTGCTATCTTCTTGTACTGCTTCTTTTTGTACTGTCGAAGATAAATCGCAAATGATGTACGCCTACGATGTCTATCACGTAACAAAAACAGATTCCGAAGGAAATAAAACACAAGTTAAGGTTGGAGATACAGATGAAGATTTATTATCTTATGGTATTTCTACTTATTATGATGCAGGAAACGCCCCAGCAGAAGCAGTTCTATTAGATGGGTTTTCTAACATCTATGTTACATATGATATCGCAAGCAATTTAGCACTTACTGAAATTAACAAAACCGCCGCTTCCAACGGCATTACTGTAAACAATTACAATGACTTCTGGTTTGAAATGGATAAAATTTTTGTCAATTTAGCCATTTCTGCCGCAGCAAACTCCACCACCCCATCATCTTATGTTACTGATAAATCAACGATGACTTATCAAGATCTTAAGAAGGTGTTAATCGGAGATGCTGATAATCAAACCAGAGGTTATGGCTATGTTAAATACTGCGGATTAAACGCTGATAACAACCAAGACTATTGGGTTAACTGGGATCTTGCTTATACACAAGTATTCACTCAATTAGGACAAGATTACTGTCCAAATGTTGACTATGTTGCTCAATATAAAACATCGATGAATACTTATGCAGGAACAACAGTTTCTTGTATCGCCACTAAAGATGGATTCTATGGTTATTACGGATTTAATGACGAAAACAAGCAAGCAGTATTTATCTCATCTAAGACTTACCGATATGGCTGGTCCAAAGGTTTCTTGGAAGGATTGTTAATCTTCCCGTTTAGCTGGTTGATTGATAACATCGCCATCAATATTGCTCCAGGATTAGGTGGTATTACTAATGGTTGGGCCCAATTATTATCAATTTTAATTGTCACATTTATTATTCGTGCTGTGATGATGTTGATAACAATCAAGCAAACCGTTTCACAACAAAAAATGTCGCAATTACAGCCTCAATTAGCGGCAATTCAACAAAAATATCCAAATGCGAATACCAATCAATACGAACGTCAACAAATGGCTCAAGAACAACAAGCATTATACAAAAAGAATCACGTTAATCCGTTCTTAAGTATCATTACCATGATTATTCAATTCCCGGTATTTATCTGTGTTTGGGGTGCGATGAATGGCTCCGCTATATTATCCTCTGGTACCTTATTAGGCTTAAGACTTAATACATCAGTTAGTTCTGTTGTAACACAATGGAGCAACTGGTCTACTGGTGCTAATGGATTAGTAACAGCAATCATTTTGTATGTCGTTATGGCAGCATTACAAGTTGTTTCTATGTTATTACCTCAAATTATTAACAAGAAAAAACAAGCTTCTGTTGCCAAAACCGCAGTCAATAACAACGCCAAGAAACAAAACAATACCATGAAATGGTTTACCATTATAATGGTAATTATGATTGTATTCATGGGCTTTACTCTTGCTTCTGGTATGGTTATTTATTGGATTGCTGGTTCTATTTGGGCTATTGCGCAAACATTGATTATTGAATTAATCAATAAACAAAAGAACAATAAAAACAAAAACAAAAACAAAGGTGTAAAAACCAAAGTCACTGCTCAAGGAGAAGATGTCGACGCGGAAGTAATTCCTGATTATATGGCTGCTCCTACAGGCAAGAAAAAATATAAAGGAAATAAATAGAAATGAAAGAATTTACTGCGAAAACACTAGAAGACGCTTTAGATAAAGCTAGTGCCGAACTCGAAATCGAAAAAGAAAATCTTGTCTATTCTATTGAAGAAGAAAAGAAAGGCTTATTCACCAAGAAAATCACTATCGCTGTATACGAATTAGAAGATGTAATTCGTTTCGCGGAAGATTATATCTTAGGTATTACCGATTCTATCGGTATTGAAGCCTCCACTTCTACTCGTTTAGATGACAATATTATTCGTATCACTTTAGATTCCACGAATAATCCAATTTTAATTGGTAAAGGTGGCAGAACTCTCCAAGCTATCAATGACTTAACCAAATTAGCGGTTAACAACAAATTTAAGAGAAGATTCCGCCTCTTAGTGGACATCAACGGTTATAAAGATAATCGTTATAGAAAATTAACGTTCCTAGCCAAGAAAACCGCTAGAGAAGTACAAAAAACCAAAACCACTGCTGTTTTAGATCCTATGCCAGCGGACGAAAGAAGAATCGTTCATAACGCTTTACACGGCTTAAGAAATGTTAGAACAGAATCTAAGGGCGAAGGTGTCCATCGTCAAGTACAAATCATCTATGTTGGTACTCCTAAAAAGGAAAACAAAAACGTAGAAGAAGTTGAAACTAACGACGGCGAAGAATAATTAGAATTAAGCGCCCTACTATTGTTTAGGGCGCTTTTACTTAGTAAATATGTTTGAAACAATTGTTGCCTTAACTACTCCACCACTAAAATCCGCTCTCGCGGTAATTAGAGTCTCTGGCTCTGATGCTTTTAGTATTGTTTCAAAGTGTTTTACCAAAGATTTAACCAAAATTGATAAAAGAACAGCCCTGATGGGCTATTTTAAAGACAACGATGAAATCATTGATCAAGTTGTTTTAGTGGTTTATAAGGGCCCTAGAAGTTTTACTGGAGAAGATGTCGTAGAAATCATCTCTCACGGCTCAATGCTAATTGTTAATGAAATATTAACAACATTAATCAAAAACGGCGCTAGACAAGCCGAAAGAGGTGAATTTTCTGAAAGAGCGTTCTTATTAAATAAATTAGATCTCGTTCAAGCGGAAGCTGTTAATGATGTGATTAACGCTAGAACGCATGAAGCTAAACGGCTTGCCCTACTATCTTTAGATGGAGATGCTTCTAAAGCCTTCTTACCATTTAAAGAAAAAATTGAAGATTTAATATGTAATATCGAAGTAAGATTTGACTTCCCAGAAGAAGCCGATAATCCTGAAGTTACCGATAAAGAAATCGTCGACCAAACCAACATCCTATTAGAAGAAATTGAAACATTAATAAAAGACGCCGAAAAAGGCAAAATTATTAAAGAAGGAATCAAGGTCGCGATTGTTGGAAAACCAAATGTAGGTAAATCTAGCCTATTAAACGCTTTATTAAACGAAAACAAAGCCATTGTTACTGATATCGCTGGAACAACTAGAGATGTTGTTGAAGGTGATATAAATTTAAATGGAATAGCCATTCACCTTTTAGACACTGCTGGTATCAGACATAGTGACGATAAAATAGAAAGTATTGGAATTGAAAAATCTAAAGAAAGTATCAATGAAGCCGATGTGGTTATATTGCTGTTGGACGCTAGTAAAAATATTGACGAGCAAGATCAAGAAATATTAGATTACACAAAAGATAAATTAAGACTTATTGTATACAATAAAGTAGATATGTTAGAAAACAGCAAGAATTTACCAGAAGGATTATATATTTCCGCTTTGAATAAGAATATTAAACCTTTAATCGATGAATTATTTAAAGTTCTTGGCATTGAAAAAGATGACTTTGAACACCCCTCTTTAGCTAACGTTAGACAAATCGGTTTATTAAACCAAATTAAGACCGATTTATTAAAGGCTAGAGAAGACGCGATGAATCATCAACCGATAGATTTAATCTCGGTTTCTTTAAATTCTGTATATAACAAATCATTAGAATTATTAGGTCAAAATTCCGATATCGATATCGTTAACGAAATTTTCTCCCGTTTCTGTGTTGGTAAATAGAATGATTTTTGATACACATTGCCATTTTAATCACGAAGATTTATATCAAGACGTTGATATGTATTTGGAACGCGCTATTAATGCAGGGGTTAAAAGGTTTATGGTGGTGGGGTATGACAAAGAATCCTCGCTAAAAGCCATCGAATTAGCGGAAAAACACGAAGAGATATATGCCATTATTGGTTATCATCCAACCGAGATACACAATTTATCAGAAGAAGATTTTAACGAAGTAATGAAATTGTTAAACCACCCTAAAGTAAAAGCGATAGGGGAGATTGGTTTAGATTATCACTGGGAAAAAGAAGAAAATCTCATTAAAGAGCAAAAAGAATATTTCATTAGGCAAATCAACATCGCTAACGAGCACAATTTACCCATTTCTATTCACTGTAGAGACGCTATTCAAGATACTCTTAATATATTAAAAGAGCATCCTGTTAAATGTGGTGGTGTCATGCACTGCTACAGCGGCCCCAAGGAATTATTAGAAGAATTCTATAAATTAGGTTTTTATATTTCTTTAGGCGGACCGGTTACATATAAAAACGCTAGAGTTCCAAAAGAAGTAGCTGAGCGTGTAAGGCTAGATAGGTTACTCGTAGAAACAGATTCACCATATTTGCCCCCACACCCATTTAGAGGGCAACAAAACGAACCGAGTTATATCACTTATGTTGTTGAAGAAATAGCTAGATTAAAAAATATAAGCAAAGAAGAAATAGAAAAAGCTACTTTTGAAAATGCCTGCGGATTATTTAAAATATGAAATACCAATTAAACGGATTTTTAATCGTTGAAGGAAACGGAGATAAAGCTTATTTATCTTCTTTTATCGATGGTGAAATAGTGGTTCTGGATGGCTATAATTTAAAAGAAGACACTATAGGTTATATTAAAGAATTAGCCAAAAAACAAACACCCTTAATTATGACTGATCCAGACGATGCAGGTAAAAAAATCGCGCAAAAGTTGGGTAAAATTATCGAAAACGCTGTAATTATCGATGTAAAATTAGAGCAAAGAGGCAATTATAAGAAGACCGGAATCGCAGAATGTAGTAAAGAGACCATATTAATATCACTTCACAATTATTTAAAAGAAGATGTATCTAAAAATAATACAATTACATTTAATTGGTTATATAATGTTTTAAATACCTATAATCTAGGTATTAATATCATCCAAGAAAGATATAATATTGGTCAGATAAACAACAAGCAAACAATCAAAAGATTAAACGCTTTAGGTGTTAGTAAAGAAGATATAATTAAATTTATAAAAGGATATGGAAATCAATAAAAGCAACGTTTCAGAAATAGTTAGAAAATGCGGACTCAACCCTAATAAGAATTTAGGACAAAACTTTTTATCCGAACCAGATGTTTGTAAAAGAATCACATCTTTGATATCTCCGAAACAAGAAGAAAAAGTATTAGAGATTGGACCAGGGCTAGGAAGTTTAACGCATTACATGTCTTCTTATGATTTAACCGCGGTGGATATAGATGATAGAATGATTGATTTTCTAAAGGTTTTATATCAAGATAATTCAAATATTAAATTTGTCAGACAAGATATTCTTAAACATGATGTTAGCCAATACGACTATATAATTGGAAATCTTCCTTATTACATAACTACAGAAGTTATTACCAATCTAATATTAAAGGCCAACAAGGCCAAAAAGATGGTTTTTATGGTGCAAAAAGAAGCTTTTACTAGATTCTCTGCGAAAGTAAATCAAGATGGATATTCTCCAATTGCTATATTAATTAGTTATCTAGGCATTATTAAAAAAGAATTTTTGGTGGGCCAATCTAATTTTTATCCTAATCCTCATGTTGATTCTTTGGTCTTTAGTATTGAAATAGACTTAAATAATAGAACATCTAGAAATTTAGGAGCTTATAAATTAGCTAAGCAACTCTTCTTGAATAAAAGAAAAACTATTCAAAACAATCTCACCAATTTAATAAAATCAAAAGAAGCCGCGATCACGTGTTTAAATAATTTAAATATTGAACCAAATACAAGACCTGAGCAAATAGAGGCACATAAATATTTAGAAATCTATGATTATCTTGTAAAAGAAGGTAAAATAAAGGAGTAGATATGGTAGTTAAGTGTTACGCAAAAATTAATGTAGTATTAAATGTTAATGGTGTTAGAGAAAGCGATGGATACCACGAGTTAGATATGGTGATGATTCCATTAGAGCTTCATGACTCTATTCAATTCACTAAATTAAAGGATAAAACAGAAAGTTACATAACTTTTGCAGACTTTTCCACTGGTGGAATAGAAAATAACATTGTTACAAAAATCATAAATTATGTGGAAAAAGAAAGTGGTGTTAAAGATCACTTCCGTGTATTAATTAATAAAAACATTCCTATCTCCGCTGGATTGGGCGGAGGATCTAGTAATGCTGCAGGGGCACTCACCGCGATTAATAAATTATCTAAAGCCAATTTAAGTGAACAAGAAATGATAAACATCGGCTTCTCTGTTGGCTCTGATGTTCCTTTCTTTGTTAAAGGAAAACCCGCAAGAGTAAGAGGGGCGGGCGAGATAGTGGACCCAATTAATGTGAAGAATACATATTATGTATTATTAGTAAAACCATTTGAAGGTCTATCAACAAAAGATATTTACAAGAGATGCGATGCTTTTGAACTCAAACATTATAATGTTGAAGATGTTATTAAAGCTTTAGAGACCGGTGATGATGAATTATTAGAAAAATCTATGGGAAACGCCTTAGAGGCTCCAGCGATTGATGCTATCCCAGAGATACAAGTCATTAAAGACAAAATGAAAGAATTAGGGTTAAAGATTGTTATGATGTCTGGCTCTGGTTCATGTGTATTTGCTTTATCCACTGATAAAAAATTAATTAAACGAGCCTATTTATATTTTGATGAATTAAATAAATATACAGTAGAAATGACTAAAACAAAAAATTAAAGGAGGTTTATATGCAAAAAATTGCGATTGTATTAGCCGCGGGTAACGGCGCTAGAATGAATTCAACAGAACACATTTATAACAAAGTGTGTTATCCAATCTTAGGCAAACCTATCGTAGGTTATGTTTTAGATGCGATTAAACCTTTAAATTTTGATAAAACCGTTCTTGTTGCGGGTGTTGGTAAAGACAACACCATCGCTAAATTCTCCGAAGAATACGAAATTGTTGTTCAAGAAAAACAATTAGGAACCGGAGATGCGATTAAACAGGTGTTAGAATCCTTACCAGAAGATGACAGCGACATATTAGTAATATATGGTGATGTACCTTTAATTCAAAGCGAGACTTTAGAAAAGATGTCGCATCATCACGCTAAGAACAAATGTGACGCCACATTATTAACTGCGATTGTGACTGAGCCAAGAGGACAAAATAGAGTTGTTAGAGATGATAAGACCAACGAAATCATTAGAGTCAACGATTTCAAAGAAGAATCTAATGGAGGTTATCTAACTACAGAAGTCGAAGTTGGTGCCTATATTGTTAAAGCTAAACATTTACATAATTATATTCCAAAACTCAAAAAAGACCGCGAAAACGGGGAATTTTCTTTGATTTCGATATTTGAAGATATGATTTCTGATGGCTTAAGAGTGGATGGATTTATTCTTGCTGATAATTCTGAAGCTTATTCTATTAATGATAGATCCCAACTAGCACACGCCAGCAATGTTATTAGAAGAAGAGTTAACACTCAGTTGATGATGGATGGTGTAACTATTGAAGATTTAAGAACCGCTTTTATTTCTCCTGATGCTCAAATTGAAGCGGATACCATTATATCCCCAAACACCACTATATTAGGTAAATGCAAAATTGGTAAAGGCAACAATATTGGACCTAATACATATCTAGAAAATGTGGAATTAGGCAGTCACAACAAAATAGTGTTCTCTTATATTACTAATTCAAAAATAGGTGATAATCAAGAAATTGGACCTTATGCCCACATTAAAGATAACAAAGTTATCAAAGGCGGAGACTAATTATGCTAATAATTGATTGCTTTGGCAAAAACATTTATATCAACAATGACCACGTTGGTTATATCGGACAAAACATCTTATATATCAACGGACAAAAATTTGCCGAAATCACTGATTATGGTGAAATATCTATGGGTGATAAAAAAGTTGGATATATTGATGATGATGGTACAATTGTTATCAATGACAGAGAAGTTGGTTATATCGATGGAGGCAACAACTTTGTCTTCAATCGTTCTTTTGCTAAGAGATAATTATGGAAATATTTAGCGAAGAAAAATTAAAGAAAGTTAAGAAAAGTATAGTCATAGACTATATTATTGTCGCTATAGCTACAGTTCTTGTTGCGGTGGCTATTACTTTACTATTAATTTTTCAAACCAGAAGACAACAATTCATGTATACCTGGTTTTTAGCTATTGCTACTTTTGTCTATTTAACTTTTGTGTGGTTGATGATAAGAGAAGCAATCCTACCAGCGAGATATTATCGAAATTTAATTAGAAAATGGTTAAATGAAAAAGAGGAAGAAATAGAAGAAGTTGGTGTAGTAATAGAAAAGCCCCTTATCATCGTTTATAAAGGTGTTCCTTGTAAACAATATGTTTTAAATACTGACGGGAGAGAAAAAGCCATCTATATTGAATTAACCGAGAAAAACCAACTTAAATTAAATCACCTATATAAGTTAAAAACTTATGAATCTTATATAACAAAAATCGAGGATAACAAATGAAAGCGGGTTTAACAAGGTATAGATTTGCAAGGTTTTTTAAATCTAAGTTTCCTTTTGTGATACTTATCGCTTTTTTGTCCACGATGTTTTGGTATACGGTTGTATATGCGATAAATAGAGTACCAGAAGAAAAGAAATTAGGAATATTTGTAGAATGTAACACTGTGGAAAAATATATTAATCGTGAAATAGAAGACGCTATCGATGGACTTGAGGTATTCGACATCAAACCATACGACACATCCTTAGACAATATGTGGACTCTATTTCAAAGTTTTGGTTATCCTGTTGATTACGCAATTATATGCAGCAACGAATTATCTCTAATGCAAGAAGAATTAAAAGACTATTTCTATGAACTTGATAACGAGATGATTTCCACAATCAATGTTAACAATGTAAATCTAAAAATTTATTCATATTCTGGGATCAAATATGGGATTAAAATCTATGACCAAGAAGATTTAAATTACTCAAATTCTTTAGGCTTTAGCAAATGGATTAATTTTGCAAGCGAGACCTACCCATATGATTATTATTTGTTCTTAAATAAAGCCAGCAATAAATATCAATCCTTTACCGGCGAAGGTGTAAACGATTTAGCCATTGAAGGATTAAAATATTTGTTTAACTATTAAAACAATTTGATATAATAACAATGCCATCGCGATAGTCGTTATCGAACCAGGTCAGGACAGGAATGTAGCAGCCTTAAGGTATTCTCCTATGTGCGGTGGTTTATTTATAAATATGAGCAAAAACGATGAATTTTACATAAAAAAAGCCATTTCTGCAGCAAAATTAGCGGAAAAGCAAGACGAAGTACCTATTGGTGCGGTAGTGGTTTTAGATGGCAAAATAATTGCTAGAGGTCATAATAAGAGAGAACAAACAAACGACCCGACAACACACGCAGAAGTAGAAGCCATACGAAAAGCATGTAAGAAATTAAATTCTTGGAGAATTCCTAATTGCGAAATATATGTCACTGTTGAACCTTGTCCTATGTGCGCGGCTTTAATTTCGTCTTCAAGAATTAAAAGAGTTATATATGGCGCTCCAGATATCAAAGGTGGATCCTTAAACGAAGAATTCAACCTATATAAAAGTGCTAAATTGAACCATTATCCTGAAGTTACAGGTGGTGTTCTCAAGGATGAGTGTGCTACTCTAGTATCCAACTATTTTAAAAAGAAAAGAAACAAATAGGTTACTTATACAGTTACAATTTCTATTTATTGATACCAAAATATAATTTTGACATTGTCTAAAATATCAATTTTGACTATGATTATAATATCATGGAAAACAAAGAAGTCCTTCCCAACACAACACAAGTTGACCCTGATAAAGGTTTAACCTTAGAAGAGGTGCTAGATAGAAAAAATAACCACCTTACTAATTATGTTAAAAAAACCGCAGGAAAATCTTATAAAGAGATATTCCTTAAAAATATAGTTAGTTTTTTTAATATATTGCTGCTCATTATTGCTGTGCTTTTAATTATTGGTAAGAAGTACACTTCTTTATTTTTTGTTGTTATTTATTTAGCTAACCTAATTATTGGCATCTATCAAGATTTAAAAGCTAAAAGATTATTAAGCAAACTTCAACTTATTACTCAACCAGAAGTTAGAGTGATAAGACAAGGAAAAGAACTAACTATAAAAGTAGATGATATTGTCTTAGATGATATATTGATTGTGGAAAATGGTAATCAAATATGTGCTGATGCGATAATTGTAAGCGGTGAAGTAGGATTAAATGAATCCGCTTTAACTGGCGAATCTCAAGTTGTTTATAAAAAAGAAGGCGATCAAATCTATTCTGGTTCTTATGTGGTAAGCGGTACTGTAAAAGTTAGAGTTAATCACGTAGGTAAAGATAATTATGTTAACACATTAACTGATGCCGCTAAAAAGACAAAAGCCACAACATCAGAAGTTAAAAAATCTTTAGACTGGATGTTCAAAATTATTGGTGGAATGGTTATTGCTGTAGCTATATTATCAGTGATAGTAAATTGGAACGATTTAATTAATAATTTTCAAACAGCAATTGGCCCAATAGCGGGTTCTTTGGTATCTATGATACCAGCGGGATTATATCTATTAAGTTCGGTTACATTTACGGTTGGTGTTTTGTCTTTAGCCAAAAAAAGAACATTAGTGCAAGAATTATATTCTATCGAAGCCTTAGCAAGAAGCACCATATTGTGTTTAGATAAAACCGGAACCATTACTGATGGAACAATGAAAGTTGTTAATGTTGATGTTATTGGCAATTATTCTAAAGCAGATATTGAAATGATATTGGCTAACCATGTAGAAGCCACACACGATAATAACGCGACCGGAAAAGCCTTAAAAGAGGAATTTACATATCAAGCAACTCAAACTCCTAAATATGTATGTCCTTTCGCTAGTGAAAACAAATATTCCTTTGTCACTTATCCTAATGCCACTTTTGCTTTAGGTGCTTTGGATTTTATGGACGCCACTAATAAAGAAGAAGCTCATAGAAAAGTTGTTGAGTACGCCGCACAAGGATATAGAGTCTTAGCGTTAGCTAAAGCTCATAATTTAGAAACAGGGAAAAAGATTAATGGTAGAGTTGATGTAATTGCTTTAGTAGTCTTACAAGACCATATTAAAGAAGATGCAGCATCTACAATTGCTTGGTTTAAAGAAAACGATGTTAAGATTCGTGTGATATCTGGAGACGACCCTGTAACAGTAAGTCATATTGCTAGAAAAGTAGGTATAGACGGAGCAGAAAAATATATATCATTAAGTGGCCTCAGTGATGCAGAAATTAAAGAAAAAGCCTTGAATTACACGGTTTTTGGTCGTGTAACACCCGAACAAAAGGCTTTATTGGTTGATATATTTAAGAATAGTGGAGACAAGAAAAATAAAGAAGTTGTCGCTATGACGGGAGATGGAGTTAATGACATCTTAGCGCTTAAAAAAGCCGATTGTTCTATCACTATGGCTAACGGATCACAAGCCGCACAAAACGTTTCCCAATTAGTTATGTTAGATTCTAATTTTGGCTCATTGCCATCTGTCGTAGCGGAAGGTAGAAGAATTGTTAACAATTTAAAAAGAACATCATCTTTGTTTTTGGTTAAGACCGCTTTTGCTGCCACATTATCGTTAATCTTTATTATCACTAAGCTTGCAGGCGGATCAGCCTTCCCGTTCAACACCAATAATTTATATCTATGGGAATTCGTAATTATTGGCGTGGGCGCTTTCTTCTCATCCTTAGAGCCTAATGCTGAAATTATTAAAGGCCACTTCTTAGCCAACGTTTTAAAATCAGCATTACCTGGTGCCACAACAGTGTTAGTCGCGGTAGGAGCGATTTATTTCTTGTATATCGGTCAAACAGGAGGATGGTTATACACCGCAGTTTACGATAATCAAACCGTTATTACAATGTGTACCCTCCTTCTTGCAACAATTCCTTATGCTCACTTCTTTACGATTTGTTCGCCTTTTTCTAAATATAGAAAATTTGTATTTGGACTGTGTTTGTTCCTCACTGCCGCGGGTATTGGCTTAATGTATCTATTAGAGCCTTATTTCTCGGAGTTATTCATGGTATATCCAAGAGAATTAGATCCGCTTAATTATGTTGAAATGTTTGTTATCGCAGTGGGAATCATTGGTATTTACTTATTTATCATCAATATGATTAGAATCTTCCAGACCTATCCAAAGGAGGAAAAGAAAAAATGATTAAGATTTCTAAAGAAGTTCAAGAAGCTTTAAAAAACAACACACCTGTCGTGGCCTTAGAATCTACGATTATTTCTCATGGAATGCCTTATCCTAAGAATGTAGAAACAGCATATAGAGTTGAAGAAGAAATTAGAAAACAAGGAGCGGTTCCTGCAACAATCGGTGTCATTGATGGCGTTCCTATTATTGGTATGAGCAAAGATGAAATAGAATTATTTGGTAAAACCAAAGGAATTAAAAAAGTATCTAGAAGAGATTTGCCTATCATATATGCGAAAAAATTATGGGGAGCGACAACAGTCGCTGCGACGATGATTTTAGCAAAACAAGCGGGAATTGAAGTCTTTGTTACTGGTGGAGTCGGTGGAGTCCATAGAGGAGCACCGCAAACATTTGACATATCCGCGGATTTAGATGAATTAGCTAAAACCGATGTAACTGTCGTTTGTGCTGGCTGCAAATCTATTTTAGATTTACCATTAACTATGGAATATTTAGAAACCAAAGGCGTACCTGTTTTAGGCTATAAGACAAACGAATTACCAGCCTTCTATACACCACATTCTGGCATTGAATTAGAATATAGACTTGATTCATATTTAGAAGCTGCAAAAGTAATTAAAGAAAAAAGAGACAACAATCTAGAAGGTGGTATTTTAATCGCAAATCCAATCCCTGAAGAATACGCAATGGATCAGACAATTATTGATAAAGCCATCGTAGACGCAATTAAAGAAATGGATGAATTAGGAATACATGGAAAAGATTCCACTCCGTTCTTATTAAGAAGAATCACTGAAATCACTGGAGGAGATTCCTTAGAGTCCAATATTCAATTAGTGTTAAACAACGCTCGAGTGGGAGCTAATATCGCTAAGGAGTATGCAAAACTAAAATGAAGACCGAATACCGCTTAGCCGCCGCCTTAAAAGAGTTAATGTCAGATAATAAGCCACTCTCCGATATTACCGTGACAATGTTAACCAAAAAATGTAAAGTTGGGCGACAAACATTCTATTATCACTTCCATGATGTTTATGATCTTTTAACCATGGTATTTTTAAACGAAGAAATAAAAAAGATTAAGGATTCGCGCAGTTTAGATGAATTTTTAGAGATTTTTTATGCTTATTATGAAAAGAATATCAATTTCATAAATGGTGTTTTATCCAGTGGTGGTAGAGACTTATTCGTGGAATTTGTGAATAACAACTGCTACCAAACTTTATTAAAGATAACCACCAATATTGACAAAGAAAAGAATTTATCACTTACTGAGAAAAAGAATATTGCTAGATTCTATGCTGC
>CAJOOD010000040.1 GCA_905236085.1 uncultured Bacilli bacterium | reverse complement strand
TTCTCTGATTTCTTTTTCATAACTACTCCTTCCTATAACGCATCCAGAGAATTGATATAAATATACAAAAGTGAAAGAGTAAGTTCCTGTTTCAATTTTTAAAACTGGAATTTAGTTTTTCATTTCATAGCGATGAAAAAACCGATGATAAGAATTGAACCCTTAGAACCACTTATGCTAAAATTAAGAAAAAAAGAGGTATAGCACCCATGAAAGAAGAATTGCTAAAGGGATTATCTGATGAACAGATTGCTAAATTAAGAGCTTGCAAGAACCAAGAAGAAATGCTCGCTGTTGCCAAAGAAGAGGGCGTTGAACTAACAGATGACCAACTTGAGGCGGTTACCGGCGGAGTATGCGGCAGTACTAGGAAGCCCAATGCCGGTGGAGCGCAGACAAACGTTGGGCTTCGTTGCCCAAAATGCGGTTCAACTGCGGTTGTCAACGCCGACGATACTCGTTCAATGGATGAAAGCGTATTTCTCCGCTACGAATGCAAAAGCTGCACCTATTGTTGGTAGTACGATGCAAAAGGAAAATAATCCCTACGTCGCATTAAATAAAATAAAGCCTGAGGAATATAAGGGCTATAGCCATTTTGCTTTGTATCATGAGGTCGAAGCAATAAGGCCTTCCTTAAGGGAGGGAGAAACCCAAGAATTATTCCTCTTTTTTCATTTCCTGAATCTCTTAAGCAAGGCGAATGTGGATTATTTGCTTAATGGCAGTCAAATCATTAAACCATATTTAAAAGATAAGGTAAGATTTGGCAAGGATATCGATATAATCGCACAAGACCCAGATATCTTATTTGAGCAAATTGATAAAGCTATCAGTAACGCTACAGGGGATATCACCTATAAAATCAAAGAGTTAAGAAGAAGAGAGGCTGATCAAGTTTATTATTATGATACTTTCCTTTTTCGCATCGAAGCCTATCATGATGGGGATTTCTTCCATGGCTTTTCTCTTGATGGAAAGGTTGTATCCGATTTTGATAAAATAGAGAAAGTCAAATATTATGGGCCTAAGATTATTGATGAGGATTTTTACTATTATGGGGTGAAAATAGAAAGTGTCGCCGCAGAAAAAATCGTGGCCTTATCTTGCGAATTACTCCGCCCCTATAAACATTTAGTTGATGTCTATACACTCACGAAATATGTAGACCTCGATATAGGATTATTAAAAAAATACCTTAGCCAAATCTTAGATAGGGAAAATAGAGTTCGAGAAAAATTAAACATCTCACCCATCAACGATGATTATAAAATCAAACAAGACAAACTTTTCAGTGGAAATTATTATTTTTACGCTATTTCTGCAGGATATCGCGTGACAAAAACAGAGATGATCAAAGAAATTAACGATTGGATAATTAAGAATATTGAATCATGATTTTCCCTGCTCAATAGTAGGGCCTACGTCCTTGCCCCCCTCCATCCCCATTCGGATTAGCGACCTCATCGCCTCGGCTATCTCGTCTTCATTCGCCACCTCTAGGAATTCCTCCAATAGGATGTCAAAGGCGTTTTCGTCGTCCTCTTCAAGCAAATAATATAATGCGGTCAGGAATATCGCCGAAGTGTTCCCCCTCAGCCCTTCTTCTCCGATAAGGTTTATCTCCCTCACGCTCAGCCTTTCGTGGCGGAGCAATTTGTTATTCGCCAAAATATTTGGCCTTCAATTCTTCAAATTATTTGAGAAAAGCACCCGCTTCCATAATGGATTAATAAAGCAATAGATAAACAATCATCACCCAATATGAGATAAATATTAAGCGTTATTCTTGCGGATTTCCGTAATGCTTAAATGAATTTATTTAATAATTTCTTTTATTATCTTGGATTTATTCTTAGAAAAAGCAAAGCCAAAGATAATAATCTTGTCAGGATTGAATTTGTCAAATTCGTCATAATATCTTCTATTATTTATTTGTGCAATGGCTTTATTAGCTAATTCTATTAATTTGGTCTCACTGACCTTGGATTTATAATATTTAGTTTCAATAACAATACCAATATTTTCATCTCTACTAGGATAGATGATAATATCGCATCTTCCTTCTCCAACATTTTGTTCTGATTTTACTAGATGGTCTTTAAAGGCAATGGAGCAAAGCGATAATACCATAACTTGATAACTTTTTTCATCTTTCATCTCATAACTTGAAAAAGTATTTAACAAGCATTGATTAAGCGAATCCTCGATAATATCTATGTCGCCATTTTTAAAGGCATCAAACAGACGAAAATTATATTGTCTAGAAATATCGCTTATAAATCTTTTATTTATTTCCCGATTAAAGATAGTCTTAAGTTCTAAATTAGGGATACAAATATCATAACTTAAATCACTATATTTTTTCTTAATCGAAAGATAACCGCTGAAGATGAGAAGAGTTAACATCTCCTCACTACTAGAGGACATAAAATCTTTAAAGGTGATACTTTGATTAAGATAAGAACGTATATTTCCTTGAATTATCTCAAATAAGATGGTTAAGATATTATCTTTATTTAAAGAGTATTGAACCATCTCCTCAATAAGATTATTCTCACTAGTATTAGCCCAATAATAATCAATAGTGGCATTATTATTAATGTAATTTAAGACCGACCACGGATTATATAAATTAGAATTGTCACCGAATATATAATTACCATAATATTCTTTTATTGTTTCTAATTTATCGATAATATTTTCTTTTTCTAATAAGTATCTTACTTCTTTTTCACTAAAGGCAAAATACTCCTTATCGATGCTTAAAACATTATTAACGATAAGATTATTTAATCCAGAGAAAATGGATTCTTTAGCTATTTGTGTTACTCCTGTTAATATTCCATAATAGAGATGGGAATTACTTTTAAATATCTTTCCATAGAAACTTCTAAAAAAAGATATGATTTGCTCATAATGATCATTATCTCTAGAACGCACGATTGGAGAATCATATTCATCAATTAAGACGATGACATCTTTATTAGTTTTAATATTTATTTGCTTTATTAACCAATAGATAGAATCTCCTAAATCTTGCTCATTTGCATGATCTAGATTAACAATCTTCTTAAAATAATTAATATCATTTTCCTCTAATTGCTCTTTAAGATAATCAAATTTCTTAAATTGCTCACTGATAATGCTTCTAATCCCATCAAATTCTATTTGATAATTATCCCCACGGATATCTTTAAAATTAAGATGAATCACTGCGTATTTGTTTTGATGCTTATTTCTTATATCAGGATAGGTTGCTATACTAAGATTATCAAATAGCGAGGAGCTATCTTTTCTAGTCTCGTCAAAGAAATATTCCATCATCGATAACGCGAGGGTTTTGCCAAATCTTCTTGGTCTAGTGAACAAGAAGGTCGTCCCCTTAGATGCATTAACTATTTTTAAAAGAATTTCTGTTTTATCAATATATGAAGAATTGGATATAACTTCTTCAAAATTATCTATACCTATTGCAATAGCCATATAACTACCTCCATTTAAGCTCATCTCCATCATAGTGTTTTTTACTCATTTTTACAAGAATTTACTCATTTTTACTCATTTTTACTGATTTCCACACCATATTGATGATTAACGGACGTGGCGTATTTACCTATAAAAGCATCGGATTTATATAATGAAACAATTTATTCTTTATATGTCTAGAATTATAAATAATGATATTTAAAACTGTATTATGACGCTACCTGAATATAGGTTATAAATATTGATGTGCAAATACTAAAAGTTATGAAGAATTATGAAAAGTTAGAGCGACTTTTAAAATAAGAGTAATTAAATCAGATTCTTATAGTTATTTATCATTAACACTTTCAAGATTATATAATTACACACAAAGAAGAAAGATATGCCTATATAATATGAATTATCGTACAAATATTCGATTTCTGCGGGGTTTTAGATTGTTTTAAAGCAAATGCGATGCCGCAAGAATAGAGATTATCAACTTTGTTATTTTAGTGAATATATTGCCTTAGCCATGATAAAAACAATTGTTATTTCGTTACTTCCAACCCCTAGAAGTTTGCTTAGAAGTGCTTAGAAGTAATCGTAGTTAATTTATATAATAAACTATTATCCGGCATTAATATATCCCCACAAAGTATGTGGGTTTTCGATTGTTTTCTTTTTAATATATGCTTTTAATAATATTCCTAAAATAGTGGCAACAACAATAACACCGAGAGAAATTAATAATATGGAATA
>CAJOOD010000039.1 GCA_905236085.1 uncultured Bacilli bacterium | reverse complement strand
TGTCTATATCCGTTTCTTAAGTCTAATATCCGTTTCTTAAATAAAAAACCGCTGAAATTGTGGTATCAACGGTATTGTTTAATTATGGCGGAGATTCAGAGATTCGAACTCTGGCGGGCTTGCACCCCTAGCAGTTTTCGAAACTGCCCCCTTCGACCACTTGGGTAAATCTCCGTATTTATTATTCTACTGGTTTGATGTAGAAATTGCCAAATACTTGTTCTAAATGGCTAACTTCTATAAAGGCATTAGAATCATAAGTTCTTACCACTTTTAAGACATGCTTAATCTCTTGAGCAGGAACTACGATGGAAACAATAATTTTATCTTTATGGGAGTATCCACCTTTACCATACACTAGTGTTAGACCATGTGGACAATTAGCGATGATGACATCACTTAGATGTTCTTTTTCGGTGGTGATGGTTAACTTATATTTCTTGTTTCTAACATTGATTAAATCAATGACAAGAGATACTACTACTAGATATACCGCGGCAAATAAGGCTCCGATGAAAAATCTAATCCAATCAGCGTCATTATTATTAAAGGCATTGATAATATTTAATAATGTGTATGTGGCGATAATAAAGATATTAAGGATGATAGAATACCGACCGGTATTCGCGGATTTTCTTAGCGATATAGCGTAGGCAACAATATCCATTCCTCCCGCGGAGAATAATCCTTTAAAGGCTAGACCACTGCTTAGTCCAGTACATACTCCACCAAATAATACCCTAGCGATGACATGTTCTCTAATTAATTCATGACCAGCGATAGCTTGAACAATATCTAATGGTTGTAAGATAGACATAAACAAGGAAGTAAAGGCGACATTAACAATGGTTAATATAGCAAATCTGCGCCCGATGAATTTAAAAGCGAAGAACAATAATGGAATATTGATTACAAAATAGGAGATGGATTGAATGATATTGCCTTCTAAAGTGACACCACACATTCTAAATATTAAGTTGATAACTTGTGAGATGCCAGATACGCCTCCAGTAATAATGGTAAGTCCGACTTCTCCTCCATTAGTGCCAGGTGTGATAAATGAGCAGAATCCAAAGCCAAAAATAAAGGCAGAGAAAATGCAAAGCAGCAATGATGCTGCATAATTTAATCCACCATGTAATATCGGATGATCGAACAAGAAATTAGAAATTTTCTTTTTTAAACGCTTACTTTTGCTCATAAATCACGATATTATTGTAATCGTAACAAATGAAAAAACAACTGAAAGAAAAAGTTTTTAATATTGCAAACAATATTTTTATTTGCTAGTATTTATTCGCTATATGTAAATATAGGAGGTCTTTTTAAATGATTATATTAAAAGCAATTGGTAGTTTCTTCGCTAAGATCGGTCGTTGGATTAAAGAAACTGCATGGGTTCAACCATTATTAATCGTTGGCGCAATCTTTGCAGTAATCTTCTCAATTCCTCATATTGTAAACTGGGTTTCATCTTGGTTTGCTTCCGGTAATGAATATGAGACATTCTATGGTAGATATCAAGTCTCATTAAATGGTGCGGTTGAACATAAAAGTGATGCCGATAAATTAATGCAATATCTTGAAAACCGTAATTATGGCACTGCGACTAGTGATGAAATTAATAAATACGGCGATCAATTCTTCTTAACATTCTATCAATCTGGATGTTCTGGATGTGAAGATACCTTCCCAGGTTTTGAAACATTACAAGCTAATTTCAATTCTGGTGAATTTACTGTTAAGGAAATGTCTACTGGATATAAATCCTCTACTGAATTTAAATATTTCACCATCAAAGTTGATGAAAGCACTGATGATGAATTAACCGGTAGTGAGACATCTTTTGATAAATTATTTGATAATTATCCAGACTTCTTTGAAGAAGCTGTTACCTCTGTTGAAGATAGACCTTATTATCATAAACAAGGTGGCTCCTCTTCTACATATGCCTCTTTATTAGAAGATATTAATGATATTAATTCCTTCCAAACTCCTACTACATTCATGATTGACTTCAATTATCCAGAAGCTAGTGAATATGGAATTGTTGATATCATATTTAACTTCGATGGTAAGGACAATAAGACTACAGCGACTGCTTTGGCAAGAACATTGATTGATTGCTGGAACCATGTCGGTGTCTTCTCTGAAGAAGAAAATGACTAAGCAAGGTAACACTTGCTTTTTTCTTTCCTTATTATATTTATATTAAAAGCGCCTTTGATATCATCTTAGGCGCTTATTTCTTATCTTTTTAGATATTTCATTACAGAAGGTGGAACTAGTGAGGAAACATCCACCCCATTATCATGTAAAGCTAGGACGGTAGATGAGTTGATAAATGAAGTTTCATTTCTCGCCATAAAGAATACCATATCGATATCATTATCTGCATAGCTATTGGCCGCGGCTAATTTAAATTCATATTCGAAATCGGTTACCGCGCGTAGTCCTCTTATTAAATGTTTGGCATTATGCTTTTTGGCATAACTTACCGTTAAGCCATCATACATATCAACTTCTACATTATCTAAGTCTTTAATAGCCTCTTTTATCATCTCTACTTTTTCTTCAGGAGTAAATCTTCCTTTTTTATCAGGATTAAGAGCAACTAGAACAATGATTTTATCAAAGACTTCTAAAGCTCTTTTTAATATATCGATATGACCAATAGTGATGGGATCAAAACTTCCTGGATAAATAGCAATTCTCATTTTAAACTCCTATAGATGTAGACATTTGTGTCTTTATAATTATATGATTTCATCGTAAAATCAGGCAATTCTTTTAATAAAATATGTTTATCAGTTTCCATAATGATATAAGCATTATCATTTAGCATATCATTATCTTTTAAATAATTTAAGACATCCATATAGATATCCATCTTATAAGGTGGGTCGATAAATATTAAATCAAATTTAAGATTATTATTATTCGCAGAATTTAGGAAATCCATGTAATCTGATTTAACTATATTGATGTTTTTAATGTTTAAATTTTTGATATTATCCCTGATAACCTTGATTGATAAATCATAATTATCAATAGCGTAAGCTCTTTTAGCCCCTCTTGATATAGCTTCAATAGCGTAGGCTCCTGAACCTGAGAATAAATCTAAAACAATATAATCATTGCATTCGTTCCCGATAGCGTTAAATATGGCTTGTCTAACGACATCTTTGGTGGGTCTAACTTTATTAGCATCGTCTGGGAAATCTATTTTTCTAGAACGATAATATCCTCCGATTATTCTCATTTGATGTTGCATCCTTCTTCCATATATTTAGAGAATAATATCCTATTGATATCATTGAATAACAATTTAGCTTCTTTATAGGCTTTATTATATTTTTTCACCACTTCCAATTCATCTAATTCTTTTTTGGCTAGATATAATTTATGTTGGGCTTCTTTGGCTTCTTTAGAATCACTTGGATATATTTTTAATATATCAGAATAATGACTCGCCTCAACATCCATCTTATATGATAATATTTTTGCCTCATCATTATTTTCTAATTCTTGTTCCGCTTCTAAGAGATTTTTCATGGTTAAAGAAACATTTATTGCCTCTTTTAAATTATATGCCTTATTGATTAATTCTTCGTTCATGAAAATATATTAGCATAAACAAATACAATTTTTATTATTAAAAAATAAATATTGTTGTAAAATAGTTACCGGTATGAAGAAATTAAGAATTTTAAAAGATACTAATCCATCGCTAAGAAAAAAATCAGTCGAAGTAAAATTACCCTTATCGCAAGAAGATAAGGATACTTTATTAGCGATGAATGAATGGCTAAGATTGAGTCAAGATGATGAATATGCAGAAAAGCATAACATGAAAGCAGGAGTTGGTATGGCCGCTCCACAAGTCGGTGTAAATAAAAGAATGTTTGTCATCTATTTTCAAAACAATGATGGAACTTATACCAATTATATTTTAGTTAATCCGCGTATTATTGAACAAAGCGCGAAGATGGCGGCGTTAAATGGAGGAGAAGGTTGCTTATCCGTTGATAATCCTCATCAAGGACTAGTCCACCGCCACAACAAGATTAAATTAGTGGCTTATAATCTATTAAGTGATAAAGAAGAAACCATTACCGCGGAAGGCTATGAAGCAATCGTATTGCAGCATGAATATGATCATCTAGACGGAATATTATTCTATGATAGGATTGATCCATTCCAGCCAAATAATCCTAAACCAGGAGAAAAAATCATCTAAAGCAGTGGCGATTTGCTGCTTTTTTTGAAATTTGTTGCTAGATATTAGCATAAAAGTATTTATTTTTTATAAAGTTGTTATATATAATATAAACGAATCGAATCATAGTATTTGTTAAGGAGCAAAATTATGGCAACTAAAATTTCTATGCCGATTTCAATTTACGGATTGGGTGGTCTATGTGAAGTTGGCAAAAACACTTATTGCATTGAAAACGAAAAAACTCTCATCATTATCGATGCTGGAGTTTTATTTCCTGGTACCGAATATCCTGGTATTGATTATTTAGTTCCTGATTACACCCATTTAAAAAACAATAGAAATAAAATTAAAGCCCTATTTATTACCCATGGTCACGAAGATCATATCGGCGGTATTCCTTTTTTGATTCAACAAGTTAATATTCCAATTATCTACGCTCCTAAATTAGCCGCAGCATTAATTAAACATCGCTTAGAAGATTATAAATTAACAAGTCGTGTTCACATTCAAGAATATGATGAGACTTCTATTATTCCTATTGATGAATTCTTGGTTTCTTTCTTTAGAGTCACCCACTCTATTCCTGATTCTTTTGGTATATGTGTTGATACCCCTGAAGGTAGAATTGTTACTACTGGAGACTATAAGATTGATTTAACTCCTGTTGGACCTGATATGGAATTAGCTAAGATAACTAGATTAGGTGAAGAAGGCATTGATTTATTATTATCTGATTCCACGAATGCGGAAAATGAGGGTTATACGCCAAGTGAAAGAAATGTCTGGGATTCTATTAATGAAGTATTTTTAAAAGCTAGTGGAAGAATTATTGTTTCCACCTTCTCTAGTAATATTTCTCGTATTCAACAAATTTGTGAATCGGCAGTATTAAATAATCGTAAGATTACCATTATTGGTAGAAGTATGGAAAACGCTGTTAAAATCGCTCGAGATTATGGCTATATCAAGATTCCTGATAACTGCATTATTGATGTCGAAGAAATCAAGAATTATCGTCCACGAGAAATAACTGTCTTATGTACAGGTAGCCAAGGTGAACCGATGGCGGCTTTATCTAGAATCGCTAACGGGGACCATAAAGATATTAGAATTATTCCTGGTGATACTGTGGTATTTTCTTCTTCCGCAATTCCAGGAAATGGAGTCAGCATTGATAATGTTGTCAACCAATTAGCGAAATGTGGTGCGGATGTGGTCACTAATTCCGTATTAGGTGATATTCACTCCTCAGGTCACCCATCAAGACAAGAATTAAGATTGATGCTTAAATTAACTAAGCCTAAATATTTCATGCCAGCGCACGGAGAATATCGTATGTTAGTCTTGCATGGCGGTATTGCTAAAGAAGTTGGAATTAAACCAGATAATATCTTTATTTTAAATAATGGAGAAACTCTAACATTATCTAAGCATAAGGTCACTAGAGGATATAATGTGCCATCTGGCATCACATTTATCAATGGTTTTGATATTAATGGATTACCAGAATCTGTCATTGATGATCGTAAGATTTTAACCGCGGATGGTATGATTGCTATTTCTATCGCTATCGATGTAGCGGAGAATAAATTAGTGGCGCCTGTTAAGATAACTTCTAAAGGTATGGTTTATGAAAGAAATCAAGGTCTAATGCACGGAATTAGAAACGAAATAGCCGCGACTATTGAAGCTCAATTGCCTTCTAAACCAACTTATGCAGAATTAAAGACTACAGTTAAAAATATCGCTTCTAAGCATATCTATGAGAAAACAAAGAGTGAACCAATGATTATACCTTTAATCATGACGGTAATTTAAGATGTTTATTTTGGCCTCTAATTCTCCTAGAAGAAAAGAAATATTATCCTCTATTATGGAGGATTTTCTCATCGTACCATCTAATGTTGATGAAAGAATTACTCATTTAAAATCTTCTAATCTATCATCTGATTTAGCCAAGCAAAAAGCTTATGATGTCTTTGCTAGATATCCTAATGATGTTGTTTTAGGTTGCGATACTATCGTGGTATTTAAAGGGGAGATATTTAATAAGCCTAAAGATAAAGAAGATGCGAGAAGAATGCTACGAGCGTTAAGTGGAAATCATCATGTAGTATTGACTTCTTATACTATTATATCTAAGGACTATGAAATAGCAAAAACCGTGCGAAGTGACGTTATTTTTAATGAATTAAGCGAAGATTTGATAGAAAAATATATCTCTACTGGGTCTCCAATGGATAAGGCGGGAGCCTATGGAATTCAAGATGATAATTTCCATCTCATTAAAAAAATCACTGGTTCCATAAATAATGTTAAGGGATTACCAAGTGAAACTTTAATGATAGATTTAAAGAAATTAAATATTATCTAGATTGATTTAAAAAACTTTCGATAAATTTCTTACCCTTCTCATTTAAGACAAGGGTTATTTTATTAGACATGATAATAGAATTTTCAATACCTATTTCATCTAATCTTTCTTTGATTATTTTCGATGAATCTTTAATTTCTACTGAAAATCTTGAGCCATTTAATTTATATGAGGTGATGTTATCTTTTCCGCCTAATGAATCATATAAGAGATTAGAGCCCTCTTCTAAAGATAATTTAATCTTTTTGCTTTTCTTTTTTCTTGCGCTTAATAATATCAAAACGATAACTAAAGCTAGAACTAATATAATACCTAAGCAGAACCAGAGACCAAATTGTTGTAAAAATTCATTGAATTCTTGAGATACTAAAATAATCATTTGAGCATATTCTTCCTAATTGTTTTTATATAATTATTATCTTTTTTCACTAGCACTCTTACTTTTAATGGGGATGAGGTTACTAAGAGATGGTTGAATTTTTCATCTAAGGTGATGTGATCAAAACTGACCTTGGTCTTAGAAAAATCACCGCTGAATAAGATATAAGCATCTTCTGAAGGAATAATTATTGGATTATAGATGGTGGTATATATCTTATTATTAACTGGGGCTAATGGAGTTATTTCTAAAGCATTTAAATCATGAGATATAAGTGCGCCCCCTAATGATTTATTTAATCCAGAAGAGCCAAAGGCGGTAGAAACCACTACCCCATTTCCGACAAATCTTTCTAAAGATTCTTTATTAATAGAGATATCACATTCTAGGCTTACATCGATATTGGTCAATCTAATTTCGTTAACAGCGTAGAATTCTATAAATTCATCATAATCTTGAAATAATTTACCTTTGATTAATGGTATTTCTTTTTCTTTTAAATTATAGGCATCTAATTGTTCAAATAATTCATATATTTCATCTTCACTGAAATCATAACTAAAACCTAATGTTCCAGCGTTAATACCCACGAAAGAGACTTCATCGAGTCGATCTAAATTATCTTGAACAGCGCGTAAGAAGGTACCATCTCCTCCAACAAAGAATATCAAATCGGGGTTTTCTTCATCATGAATACAGCCAAAATTATCAGCAATTTCGTAAATTTTGTCCACGATTCGCATGGCTTTTTCACTTTCTTTGGTAAAAATTGAATAACGCATATTATTTATTGTCTAAGAATTTAGAACAATCTCCATGACATTTCAGAAATTCCACTCTTTTGTTACGAGGGATAAATACAGTAATCTCTTCTTCGTTATAACCGGTTTGTATTCTTTTATCATCAACGATAATAGGTCTTTTTAATACGGATGGATTATTTCTTACAAAGTCAACAAATTCATTGACGTTCATTGAATCGATATCAACATCATTTTCTTTAATTATTTTGCTACGGGTAGAAATAAAATCATCGGTTCCATTTTCGGATTTAGATAATATTTCTTTAATTTCGCTGTCGCTTAAAGTTGTAGCGAAAATATTTTTCTCTACATATGGGATGTTTTGGTCTTTAAACCATTTCTTGACTTTTTTACAGCTTGAGCAGCTTGGCGAGGTATAAATTTTAATCATAATCTTTTCACGTAAGGAAATTATAAACAAAAAGTGCAGTTTAGTAAATAAATAATGATAATCCTATTATTTAATAGGTTTCTCATTACTATTGAAAATGTTATTAGGAATAATTAAAATAATTATCTAAAGAGGATTGCTTATGAAAAAGAGTAGAATTTTAACCGGTATTAAACCAACAGGAAAATTAACATTAGGAAATTATTTAGGTGTATTAAAACATCTGCCAGAAACCCAAGATGAAGGTGAACCATTTATTTTTATTGCTGACCTTCACGCTTTAACTCTTCCTATTGACCCTGAAGAATTAAGACAAAATTCTATTGACATCGCTGCTTTTTATTTAGCCGCGGGTCTTGATCCTAACAAATCAACTTTATTTTTACAAAGCTCAGTATCCGCGCATGCAGAGTTGAACGCAATTATGCAAAATTATCTTTATATGGGTGAATTATCACGTATGACGCAATTCAAAGATAAGACTACTAAAATGAATGATTCCGCGATCGGATTAGGAATCTTTGCCTACCCCGTACTTATGGCGTGTGATATCATCCTTTATGACGCCAATATTGTTCCAGTTGGTGAAGACCAAGTCCAACATGTTGAACTAACTAGAGATTTAGTTAAGAGATTTAATAATAGATATGGCAATATATTAGTTATGCCTGAAGCTAAACTTAGAAAAGTTGGGGCTAGAATCATGTCTTTATCTGACCCCACTAAGAAGATGTCTAAATCTGATCCAAAAGGTGACATATTCCTAAAAGATGATATGAAGACGGTTAGAAAGAAAATTATGTCCGCGGTTACTGATTTAGGAAGCGAAGTTAAATATGACCCAGTTAATAAGCCTGGTATTTCTAATTTATTAGCCATTTATGCTTCTACAAAAGACATATCAATTGAAGAAGCAGAAAAAGAATTTGTCGGATATCGTTATGGCGATTTTAAAAAGGCTGTCGCTGATGCTGTATGCGCTGATTTAGAAGCTTTCCAAGCCAGATATCAACATATTATTGATACCAAAGAATATGAAAAAGTCTTAAAAGATGGAGCTATAAAAGCTAGAAAAGTAGCTAATGAGACCTTAAAACGTGTACAAAACGCTGTAGGATTATTAACTTATGAAGAATAATAAATACCTCATTGCCTTTGACATGGATGGTACTTTATTAGAAGATCAGAATAAAACCATTACTCCTAAAACCAAAGAATATTTAAAGAAGTTAAATAAAGATGGGCATGTTATCGTATTAGCCTCTGGTAGACCATATCAAGAATTAAAACCATATTATGAAGAATTAGAATTGTCTTCTCCTTTAGTGTGCTTTAATGGTTTACACTGCTTTAATCCACATGATAATGAATTTAAAGGATTTAGATTTTCTTATCCTAAAGAATGGGCTATTGATATTATCAATAATCTATTAAATAAAGAATGTGATAATGCTTTTGCAGAAACTGATGAGAAAATTTGGATGCTAAAATACGATGAAGACATCATTAAAGCCATGTGGCCTCATGAAAATGATAGGAAACATATCTTTGGTGATTTTAAAGATATTATTGATGATGATCCTATGACTCTTATCTTAATTTCAAAAAATATAAAAGCTAATGAAGAAAATATTTTGAATTATTTAAAAAAATATCCTAAGACCAATATCAGACCTTGGTATGGCGGATTATATATCGAATTATTCTTTGATAAAATATCTAAAGCTCAATCCTTAGAAGATATTAGAAAATATTATCATATTAAAAAAGAGAACACCATTGCCTTTGGTGATTATTCTAATGATATAGAAATGATTAAATGGGCTAATCACGGAGTGGCTATGGCTAACGCTATAGAGGACGTTAAAAAGGAAGCTAAATATATAACTAAATTAGATAATAATAGTGACGGAATAATTGATACATTAAAGCAAATTATCGAAAAAAAATAGGCTTTTTGCGCCTATTTTTGCATATATTCATCTAATCCCGCTTTAATTTCAAGATAGACTTGATTGGCTTTTTCATGTGAATCAGCAACCGCGCCTATATAGAATTTAATCTTAGGTTCAGTACCACTTGGTCTAATCGTAAGTGTTGATTTATCAATGAAGAACATTTTAATAACATTAGATTTAGGAAGGCTTAATTCGAATTCTTTATCTCCTTCATAACCTCTTGAAGATAGATAGTCTTCCACTCTAACAACTTTTCTATGAGCGAATTCTAATATCTTATTAGCTCTAAAGGAGTTCATGATTCTTTCCATATTTTGGCTACCTTCCATACCTGGGAAGGATTTATTTAATGTTATATCAGCGTGATAACCAAAACGTTTTTCTAAATCATCATAGGCTTCAATTAAATCTTTACCTTGTAAATGATAATATAAAGCCATTTCAGAATACATCAATATAGCTTGGATACCATCTTTATCTCTAACAAATGGAGCGATAAGACAACCATAAGATTCTTCATAGCCAAATTCAAATGTTGGACCATCGCCTAATAATTCATAATGATGGATTTGATCGCCAATAAATTTAAAACCAGTGAGGAATTGCTCGGTTTTTACGCCATAATGTTCCGCGATATCCTTTCCTAAAGAAGAAGTAACAATAGTGTTGTACATGACACCATTTTTGGCTAAAGTGCCCTTTTCTTGACGGGTTTTTAATATGTAGTCTAACAATAAGGCCGCTGATTGGTTGCCGCTCATAAGAACATATTCACCGTTATGTAAGACCGCTAAACCGCATCTATCGCCATCAGGATCAGTCATAGTTACAATATGAGCACCTATTTCTTTAGCTAATTTAATTGGTTCAATATAGGCTTTTTCTTCTTCTGGGTTTGGTGATAATGTCGCAGAGAAGTCTGGATCAAAGGTGCATTGTTCTTTTACGGGATAGAATTCATAGCCAAAATCATTAAATACTCTTAAAGCATTGACATAGGATGTACCATGTTGAGGAGTATATACAATTTTAAATCCTTTTTTAGGTAATTCAGGATGTAAGGAGATTGATTCCACTAATTCAACATAAGTATCATCGACATCTTTACCTAAAACAATGGTTTCGCCTCTAGTGATATCATGTGGTTCTTCTAATTCCAATTCTTCACCTAAAGTATCAATGATTTCTAATAATCTTTTAATCTTGCCTGGAACTAATTGACATCCCTGTTCATCATATACTTTATATCCGTTATATTCTTTTGGATTATGTGAGGCGGTTATCATAACCCCTCCAGCAGCTTTTTTATATCTAACAGCATAAGATAATTCTGGGGTTGGTCTAAGGGAATCAAAAATATAGGCTTTAATACCAAAAGCGTTAAAAATATTCGCGGTTTGCAGGGTAAATTCTCTAGAATAGTGTCTATTATCATGAGAAATAACAATGCCATCTTCCTTAGCATTAGGATAGGTTTCTAAGATATATTTAGCAAATCCGATAGAAGCTTTTTTAATAGAGAATTCATTTAATCTATTTGTTCCTGGTCCTAATAGACCTCTCATACCAGCGGTACCAAATTCTACATCTTTAAAGAAAGCATCATCAATTTCTTTTTGAGACATGTTTTTTAATAATTCTTTGTCTTTAGAAGAAACTTTTGGACTATTTAACCATTTGAGATATTTTTCTTGGATATTATTCATATTTCGAATCCCCTTTTCTTAATATTTCTATCATCTCGTTTTGCTTATCCGATAATGGTGCGATTAATTTAACATCATTAAGATATTTTAGTTCTCCTTCTTGAATATTAAATTTAATTTCATAAGAATGCAAGAACTGTGAATAAAGTTTAAGCCTTTTTTCTAAATCTTTGTTAGATTTAAAGTTTCCATATTTAGGGTCCCCTATGACTGGATGAGAAATATAGGCCATATGCACTCTTATTTGATGAGTTCTTCCAGTGATTATTTTAACATCTAATAATGTATATTTATTATCTATTATCTCTAATGGACGATATTCGCTTAAAGCGGTTTTAGCGCCTTCTTTAATCGATGAAACTTTAACTATTCCAGTTTCTTCATCTTTTAATAATGGAGCATCCACTACTCCTGGCTTTTTAATGACTCCATTAACTATGGTTAAATAATGTTTTTCTATTTCTTTATGCTCTTTAAATATTTCTAATAATTTTTGCATCGTTAATATATTTTTACCAAATATTAATAATCCAGAAGTATTCCTATCTATTCTATGGGCAGGAGCAATAGTAAATGAAGATGGATCAGCATCAGGATGAGTGTAAAAATAATATTCTTTTACTAACTGATTAGCGTCCACTCCATTATTGACATTTCTAGTAACTAATAGACCTGCTGGTTTATTAATAACTAATATATTTTCATCTTCGTAAACGATATATTTAACCAATTCATCAGAACTGGTGACCATATCTTTATTTCTAAAATCTTCATATTGTTGCTCGTTCATATAAACTGAAACAACATCATTAGCTTTGACTATCTCTTTTAATCCCACTCTTTTGGAATTGATTTTAACATCTTTTTTTCTAAATATTTTGTAGATAAAACTTAATGGAGCATCCTCTAATTTTCTACGGACATATTTTTCAATTGTCTGTCCTTCTTCGTTTTTATTTACAACAAAAGTTTTTAACAACATGAGATAATTTTATCTTTTTATTTAATCTAAATAAATATTATTAGCGTAAAAAATAAAAAAATGTGTGGCTGGACAGGTTAAATTTCAGTGAAAAATGACCCAATTGGACAGGTCAAATTTCAATAAATTTTAGTTAATTGGACACGTTCGAATTT
>CAJOOD010000038.1 GCA_905236085.1 uncultured Bacilli bacterium | reverse complement strand
GTCCAATATTCATTAATAGTGGTGTTGTTGTAAGAATAAGTTGTTCCATTGAATCCCGAAACAGTACCATCAATTTCAAATGGGGTACGTTGGAGAATCATGAAGTGGATACCATATTCACTTCTAACACCAATAATGACACGGCCTAATTCATCGGTGAGAACTTTCTTGCCTGCGCCGATAACGGAATCTAAGGCTGGGATATTTCTAAAGCCAGTCTTGCCACTTGCGGCTTCGCTTGGTAAGTCGTAAGTATGAATACCAGCAGGTAATTCTTCATTAGTGATAACAAAGACATTGTGGATATTTAAATAATTGTTCCAATAAATGTTTCTTGGATAATATTTAGCAACGCCTTCATTAACTTGTAAACCGGCATCAGATTTTTCTACATCATATGAATCTCCTAATAATTTGAAGACTTCATAAGAAACGGTCTTTAAGCCGATATCTTGTAATTTTTCTTTAATGGTTTGAGTACCATCATCATAATCACCATCTAAACCAAAATAAGTATCTCTTTCGATGGTGTCATCACCGGTTGCCTTATTGCTGTAAATTGCATCATAAGCATAGATACCTAATTTGAATTCATTAACAAATGATGTAGCGGTATCCATGATGCCAGCATCACCGTAACTAGAAGCAGAAGAATCATCACTTCTTTCATAAGCAACTTGTCCAAAGGTATTATTACCAGCGACTAATTGTTCATATACAGTTGCGAGTTTTTGTGCTTCAGAAGATGTGATTTCGCCAGTGACATAGTCAGTAGCACTTGCAGATGTGTTAACTAAGATATGACGTACATGGTATGGTAATTGAGAAGCGTGTTTTCCTGAAACAGCGGTTCCTGCATCATCAAAACCAATGTATTCCTTGGTTAAATCCACTAAATTGTTATCGAAATATTTATCTTCATATTCAGTTTTTTCATATTCGTATAAATATTTTTGATATAAGCCTTCTTCATCATCGACATCATTCTTATCGAGAATAGCTTGCCATTCTGTATCATAAGTTGTGCCGTTAGAATTGGAATTCTTACGTGCATCAGATTGATCGTTTTTAACGTCACTTGATGCTTTTTCTTTTAATTCCGCATATTTTGTTTTTACACTAGGATCTTCACTTGTTTCGAAATAATTACGGATCATTACTTCAAGTATAGCTCTGTAGAAGCGTGATATTCCATTTTCGCTGGTCTTATATTTTTCGTAAATGGCATTTGTATCAATGCTGATTTCATTACCATCGTAACCAGTGAGTGTCATGATTGACTTGTCATCTGCAGTGACAGTGGAACATGCAGACAATCCTAATGCAGCAATGAAAGTTGAAACTATTGCAATGGATAGTTTTTTATTTTTCATTATTGCGTCCTCCTTAATTTGCGTAGCGTTAATATTTTATATATTACTGATTTTATATGCAACAAAAAAATAAATTATATTTATTGATTTGAATGGAAAATTTTCAAATATTTTAGACCTATTCTTAGATATTCATTATTACTTTATAAAGGCCTATGGCAAGAAAAAACAATAATATTTTATAAATAAAATAAAGTTTTTTATCATATCATTTGATAATGAGTTTTTGTTATAGTAATATTTCATAGGAAACGGGAGCAAACTATGGAAAGTTTATTAATTGAAAATTTGCACGTATCAGTAGAAGGCAAAGAAATATTAAAAGGTGTTAATTTAGAGATAAAGCCAGGACAAACCCTAGCGTTATTAGGTCCTAACGGACATGGTAAGTCCACTTTGCTAAACGCTATTATGGGCCATCCAAAATATGAAATAACTGAGGGCAGAATTCTTTTAGATGGAGAAGATATTGTTACTTTGTCTCCAGATGAGAGATCAAGAAAAGGCATATTTTTAGCTATGCAAAATCCATGTGAAGTCCCAGGTGTTATTAACGCTGACTTCTTAAGAGCAGCGATTAACGCAAGAAGAGAAAAGCCAGTCTCCCTCTATCAATTTTATAAATTATTGGATAACGCTACAAAAGAACTACATATGCCTTTAGATTTAGCAAATCGTTCATTAAACGAAGGCTTTTCAGGCGGTGAAAAGAAAAGAAACGAGATTCTTCAAATGCTTCTACTTGAACCACAATTATGTTTATTAGATGAAATTGATTCCGGCCTCGATGTCGACGCTATTCAAATCGTTAGTGATATTGTTAAAAAGATGCAAGAACCAAATAGATCTTTCTTGGTGATTTCTCACTATGCAAGATTATTTGATTTAATTCATCCAACAGTTTCCGCAGTTATGATAAATGGCCGTATTACTATTACTGGTGGACCAGAATTAATTAAACGAATTGACACTACAGGTTATGAATTTATTAAGACCGAATATGGCATCGAAATAGAAAAAGAAGATGGTAAACCAATGAACACAGTCTCAATTGGAGCCTGCGCAACTAGGGAAGCGAGCAAAAATGACAAGAAATAGTCTTAAAACATACATTAAGAATCGCGAGATAGTTATTCCAAACGGAGACAATAGCGAATTCCTTTTGGATGACTTTAATTTTGAAAAACTTGTCATAGAAGAAAACGCTCATGCCGATGTATTAATTAGTGGCTTTGATAAGGACTTAAATATTGATATTTTGCTCAAAGAAAATGCCTATTTAAATATTAAAGGTGTGATTGAAAGCAATACGAAAAACGTGAAAATAAATGCGGATTTGCATGAAAATTCTTCATTTTCTGCGTCTTTTTTAGATTTTTCAAATGGTAAAGTTATTGAAAAAGGCGACATTAAATGCTTAGGCAATAATTCATCCGCGGTAGTTAGAATTGCTTCTTTAACCAGTGTTAACGATGATAAACATATCGCTTTTTCCATCAATCATATCGCTTTAAATACCAATGGTCTTGTGGACAACTATGGTGTATGTAAAGATACATCGAAATTGGAATTTGCAGGTGTAAATCATATTGCTCGTGGAGCGAAGAAAACCATTACAAGACAAGCATCAAAAATTATGCTTATTGATAAAAGCAGTGACGGCATTGCTAAGCCTACATTAAAGATTGACGAAAGCGATGTTTCCGCTTCCCATGGAGCGGCTATTGGGCAAATCAATGAAGATCAATTATTTTATTTGCAAACAAGAGGCATTAATGAGACTGATGCTAGAAAATTAATTGTTTTAGGATATTTTACTCCTATTTTAAAAATGTTTGAAAACGAAGATAATTTTGAAAATATTTCTAATCTTCTTGAAAATAAATTGTAGGTAAGACTATGTATGATGTTTATGAAATAAGAAAACATTTTCCAATGCTAGATGGAACCAAAAAAATGCAAGGTGAAGATCTTGTCTTTTTGGACAATGCTTCAACCACCTTTAAACCCTATGAGGTTATAGATGCAGTTAATCATTATTATAAGGATATAACATCTAATTCTCATCGCGGGGATTATGATTTAGCTTATGAAGTTGATGTAGAAATAGAAAAGACTAGAAAAACGGTGGCTAGATTTATCAATGCTTCATCGCATAAAGAGGTGGTCTTTACTGCAGGAACATCCATGTCAATTAATCTTATCGCTTATGGATACGGTCTTAAATTCTTAACAAAGGATGATGAGATTTTAATTACTGAAGCTGAGCATGCCTCAAATGTTTTGCCTTGGTTTAGAGTTTCTGAATTAACAGGTTGTAAGATTAATTACATTCCTTTAGATGAGACTGGACATATTACTCCTGAGAATTTACGAAAAGTTATCTCTAATAAAACTAAAATTGTTTCTGTTGCGCATATTGGTAATGTTTTAGGATATATTAATCCAATTAAAGAATTAGCGGATATCACTCACGAATATGGTGCGGTATTATGCTGTGATGGTGCCCAATCAGTTCCGCATATTAAAACCGATGTTCAAGAATTAGGTATTGATTTCTTATCATTTTCTGGGCATAAGATGTGTGGTCCTACTGGCATTGGTGTCTTATGGGGAAAATATGAACTCCTTCAAAAAATGGATCCATTTATGACAGGTGGGGGAATGAACGCTAAATTTGATATGTGTGGAGATGTTGCCTATTTAGACGCTCCTAGCAAATTTGAAGCGGGAACAGAAAATATCGCTGGCATTATCGGATTAAGAGCCGCGGTAGAATTTTTAGAGTCAATTGGCATCGAAAACGTTGCAAATCACGAACAAAATTTAAGAAAATACTTCATGGAACAAATTAAAGATATTCCTGATTTAAAGATTTATAACCCTGATGGCGCTACTGGAATTATTACTTTTAACCGTATTGGAGTATTTGCTCAAGATGAAGCCACTTTACTTAATTCTAAAGGAATAGCGGTAAGAAGCGGACAGCATTGTGCGAAAATCTTAGTGGATTTCTTAAAAGATGTCGCTACGGTAAGAATATCGACATATCTATACACCACAAAAGAAGAATTGGATAAAGTTATTAAGGAATTAAAAGATGGAGGTGACATATTAGATGTCTATTTTAAATAATCAAATGATGAGAGAAATTATCATGGATCATTATTCTCATCCCAATAATAAAAGAGAGCCAAATAATGATAAATATCAATCTATTCATATGTCATCTGATAACTGTATTGATAATATCGAAGTTTTCATGTTAAGCGAAGGCGATAAGATATTAGATTGCTGTTGGACAGGAATAGGCTGTACAATTACGACCGCTTCCACAGATATCATGTGCGATTTGGTCATAGGCAAAAACAAAAAAGAAGCAGAAGATATTATTAACAATTATTTCGCTATGATAAGCGAAGAACAATATGATGAAGAAATCTTAGAAGAAGCTAATGCTTTTGCTAATACATCTAAACAAGCCGCACGAATTAGATGCGCTACTATTGGTTGGAATGCTTTAAGGGACATTATTAAAAATGAAGAAAAATAATGACATCAAATTTCAAGATGAAATGAACACTGGCTTTAAAAACGAGGATGTATCTATTCTTAATACTGGTGTTGGTTTAAGCGAGGATATCGTTCGAGCTATTTCCAAATATAAAAACGAGCCAGATTGGATGTTAGAATATCGTTTAAAAGCCTATCAAGCATTTAAATCGATGAAACTTCCTAACTTTGGCCCAGATTTAAAGGACATCGATTTTGATACTTTTACATATTTTATTAGACCTGCTGATAAAGAATCTAAAGATTGGAATGATGTACCAGAAACCATTAAAAACACCTTCCAAAAACTTGGTATTCCTGAAGCAGAGCAAAAATATCTTGCTGGTGTATCCACTCAATATGAATCAGAAGTTGTTTATCATAATATGCTTAAAGAAGTGGAAGAAAAAGGAGTTATTTTCTTATCTACTGATATGGCTCTAAAAGTGTGTCCAGATATTGTAAAAAAGTATTTTGGAACGGTTGTTCCATATTACGATAATAAATTCTCAGCCCTAAATTCTGCGGTTTGGAGTGGCGGATCATTTATTTATGTCCCAAAAGGAGTTAAATTAGAAAAGCCTCTTCAATCTTATTTTAGAATTAATAATGAGAAGTCTGGACAATTTGAAAGAACTTTAATTATTGTCGATGAAGGCGCTGATGTTCATTATGTTGAAGGATGTACCGCGCCAATATATTCAAAGGAATCTTTACACGCTGCAGTAGTGGAGATTGTTGTTCTTAATGGTGGGAAATGTCGTTATTCAACTGTTCAAAATTGGTCCACTAATATTATTAATTTAGTCACCAAAAGAGCACTATGTTTAGAAAATGCTTCCATGGAATGGATTGATGGCAATATTGGCAGTCAAGTTAATATGAAATATCCCGCCTGTATTCTTGCTGGAGAAGGAGCAAAAGGAACATGTATTTCTATCGCTGTTGCTTCAAAAGGTCAATACCAAGATGCTGGAGCTAGAATGATTCATAAAGCCAAAAATACGACGTCGACAATTATTTCCAAAACGATTGTTAAAAATGGTGGAGTTTCTAACTACCGTGGTACAGTTAGAATCAACAAGGATGCTACTAATTCTCGTTCTCATGTTGAATGTGATACCTTATTTTTAGATGATAAATCTTTTAGTGATACTATTCCTACTAACGAAGTTGGCAATAATGAATCGTATATCGAACACGAAGCCACAGTTTCCAAAATTAACGAGGAACAATTATTCTATCTAATGTCTCGTGGTTTAAACGAAAAAGATGCAACACAAATGATAATTATGGGATTTATTGAACCATTCTCAAGAGAATTGCCTATGGAATATGCAGTTGAATTAAATCAATTAATTAAGATGGATATGGAGGGTAGTGTAGGTTAATATGCCCTTTGATTTTGATGTTATTGTAGTTGGTGGAGGCCATGCAGGATTAGAAGCTGCATTTGCTAGCGCTCATATGGGAGCTAGCACTCTTTTAATTAGCCTTAATATCAAAATGGTGGGTAATATGCCTTGCAATCCATCTATTGGTGGTTCCGCTAAAGGAATTGTTGTTCGTGAAATAGATGCTTTAGGTGGCATGATGGGTAAAATAGCTGATATTGAATATCTCCAAATGAAGATGCTAAATACCGGAAAAGGCCCAGGTGTTAGATGCCTTAGAGCACAGCAAGATAAAATAGATTATCCAAGAAGAATGCAAGAAGCAGCCTTATCTTGCCCTAATTTAACAGTTAGAGAAGGCATGGTTGTTGACTTAATAAAAGAAAATCATAAAGTTATTGGAGTCATCTTGGCTAATGGAGAAAAATATACTTCTAAAGCCACAATTTTAACCACTGGTACTTATATGGAATCTGAACTATTAGTGGGACATGAAAAAGTAAGTGGTGGTCCAGATGGGGAAAAGCCATCTTTAGGATTATCTCCATCATTGGCTAATATGGGAATAGATATTTATCGCTTAAAAACTGGTACGCCTCAAAGAATTAAACGAGATTCTATTGATTTTTCTAAAGCGGAAATAGAATTAGGTACTCCAGGTAATTTAGCATTTTCGTATGAAACAAAGGACTTTATACCCGTAGAAAAACAAGAACCTTGCTATTTAATTTATACCACTCCTGAAACACACAAAATTATTTTAGATCACTTACAAGAATCCGCGATGTATGGTGGAATGGTAAGAGGAATAGGACCTAGATATTGTCCATCTATAGAAGATAAAATAGTGAGATTTAAAGATAAAGAAAGACACCAATTATTTTTAGAGCCAGAATCTAGAAATACTGATTCCATCTATCTTCAAGGCTTTTCTACTTCTATGCCCCGTTATGTTCAAGACCTCATGGTGCACTCCTTACCAGGATTAGAACATGCAGTTATTTTAAAATATGCTTACGCCATTGAATATGATGCAATTCAAGCTTATGAATATGATTCAACTCTCCAAATTAAAAAGTGGCCAGGACTATATATTGCTGGACAAATATGTGGAACTTCTGGATATGAGGAAGCTGCTGGATTAGGCTTAATGGCGGGAATTAATGCCGTATTAAAAATTAGAGACAAAAAACCTTTAATTTTACGTAGAGATCAATCATATATTGGTGTCATGATTGATGATTTAGTGTCTAAAGGAACAAATGAACCATATCGATTATTATCTTCTCGTGCGGAATTCCGTTTATTACTTAGACATGACAATGCTGATATGAGATTATCAGAAATTGGACATGAAATCGGTCTATTATCAGATAAAAGATATCAATCATTCATCGAAAAGAAAGAAAACATAGAAAGAGTCATTAAAATTTTAAATTCATATCATATTGGTAAAAAACCAGAATTTGAAAATTATTTAATATCATTAGGATATCCAGAAGTCAAAGGTGGTTCATTAGCCGCAGAAGTGTTAAAAAGACAAGGTGTGAATTATAAGGATTTAATTAAATTCGTACCAGATTTATCAAATCTTGAATTAGATGAGTCCACTATTGAAGAAATTGAAATAATGGTTAAATACGAAGGATATATTGAAAACGCAAAGAAGGAAGCGGATAGCATGAAGAAACTTGATGATTTGCTCATTCCAAATGACTTTGATTATATTAATTGTGATGGTTTAGCTTTAGAAGCAAGACAAAAATTAGACAAAATTAGACCAAATACTATCGGACAAGCTAGCCGTGTATCCGGGGTTAATCCTAGCGATATTGCCATATTAATCCTTAATGTGAAAAGGGGTCAAAAATAATGAATTTCGAACAATTAAAGTCCGAATTGCAGTGTTTTATAACAAATATTAACGATGAGCAGGTAGAAAAACTTCATCGTTTTATGGATATTGTTTTGACCAAAAATAAAGCTTTTAATCTTACTGCGATTAAAGATGAAGAGACTTTTGTGGAAAAAATGATATTAGATTCCGCTTTAGCAGGTCACGACTTTGATTTTAACGGAAAGAATACTTTAGATGTTGGTTCGGGAGCAGGATTTCCTGGTATTGTTTTAGCAATTTTATATCCACAAGGTCAATTCGTTTTATTAGAAGCAACTAGAAAAAAATGTGTTCATTTAAAAGATGTTGCTAAAGAATTAGGGCTTGATAATGTCTGTGTTATCAATGATCGTGCAGAAATATATATTAGAAATCATCGAGAATATTTTGATGCGGCTATTGCTCGAGCCGTCGCGGCCTTAAATGTTTTAATAGAATTATGCGTTCCATTTGTTAAAGTCGGTGGCAATTTTATTGCCATGAAATCACAAAAAGCCGAAGAAGAATATAATGTTGCATATCTAGCGATGAAAAGATTAAATATCACTTTGCTTAAAAAAGATAAATATATTCTACCTGAAAGTAAAGAAGATAGAACTAATCTTATATTTGTTAAGAACAAAGAAAACGATACTCGTTATCCAAGGGATTATAAATTTATTATTACAAAACCCCTTTAATAGGTTATTATAAATAGTTATGAATAATGTAATTGCTATTGTCAGTCAAAAAGGCGGAGTTGGTAAGTCAACTACTGCGATTAATTTATCTGCCGCACTTGCCCATTTTAATAAGCAAGTTCTTTTGATTGACATGGATCCGCAAGGAAATTCATCTCATGGTTTAGGTGTTGATGTTTCATTGATATCAAAGAGTATCTATGATGTTTTTGCTAATGATTACGATATAAACAAGGTTATAAGAAAGACTCCCTGTAAGAATTTAGACCTTATATCTCCTAAATTAATTCTGTCTAACTTAGAACTGGATGTTTATGGAAAAGTCGAAAAACCTCAATATCTATTAAAAGATTACATGGAGAAAATTAATAAAAATTATGATTATGTGATTATTGATTGCCCTCCATCTTTAGGCCTATTAACCACTATTTCTTTAAGTGCTTGCAAAACTGTTTTAATACCAGTGCAATGTGAATATTTTGCTCAAAATGCCATTTCTCAAATATTAGCTTTTATTTCTACTATACAAAACACTTATAATCCAACTTTAAGCATTGAAGGCTTTTTATTAACCATGTATGATCCAAAAATTCGTTTAGCAGTCGAAGTAGCTAGTGAAATAAGAGGATTGTTTAAAAACAATACTTTTATTACCACTATCCCTAGAAATATATCTTTAGTTGAAAGTGAAGTTAAAGGAATACCAGTGACTATGTATCGACCAACATCATCTGGTTCAAAGGCCTATATATCTTTAGCTAAAGAAATAATGGATAATCACAAATAATATTTCGCTATCTTATTTACTGTGCTAATATATATTTACTTCAGGGTGACGTTAAAATCGTCGACTGGCGGTATAGTCCGCGAGCTCAAAGAGCATGATTAGGTGTGATTCCTAAACCAACGGTATAGTCCGGATGAAAGAAGTTGTTAGTTCTTTGCTTTCCTCCCTGAAGTAGGAGGATTTTTATATGAATTCAACTAGCATGCAAGAATTCATGGGTTGGTTTAAATGGGCTCTAGCGGCTATATTGCTATTAATAGTCGCGGCTTTAGTGTTTTATTCCATCTATGATTTTAAGAAAAGAAAAGGTAATTTAGTAAAATTCATTGCAATTACTGGGGTTTTTGGGGCAATTTCATCGATTTTATATTGTGTCAAAATATTTACATTTGAATTACCTTTCTTACCACCTTTTATGTCAGTTCACTTAGATGAGATACCAATATTCATTGTTGGCTTTGCCTATGGTCCGTTGCCTGCCATAATGGTTACATTAGTAAAAACAATTATTAAATTGCCAATGACATCCACGGCATGTGTTGGTGAAATAGGTGATTTCTTTATGACTTTATTTTTTGTTTTGCCATCAGTAATTTTATACCAAAAAAGAAGAAAATTATCATCGGTATTTATAGGCTTTGGAATTTCTACAGTCACTCAAATTACAAGTGCTGTACTATTAAACATATTTGTATTAGTGCCATTTTATGAATTCTTCTATGGTATGGATGACGCTGCTTTATTATCAGTATGTCAAAAGGTTAATCCAGCAATTCAAGACTTGGGTTGGACATATTCTTTGTTTGCTGTTTTACCACTTAATGCAATTAAAGATAGTATAGTGTTAGTAGTGGTGTTCTTTGTTTATAAAGCCTTACATAAATATCTAAGATTATCTTGGAAAAAAGAAAAAATAGTTGAAGAAGTAGAAGAAGAAAACAAAGAACCTTCCATTGAGACAAAAACTGATTAATATAACAAAAAGACCAGCAAATCTGGCCTTTTTTGTTTATTTTAGCTGTTGAGATTAATTAATCTTCAACGATTGCGCCAACTGGGCAAACATCTTTTGCTTCTTCTTCGGCTTCACCAGAAACGACTTCTGCTAAACCATCAGCGTTGAAGACAAAATCATCAGGATAAACGCCAACACAAGTACCACAGCCAATGCATGCAGTTGTATCGACTTTTAGTTTAATTCTTGCCATCAAAATTTCCTCCTACAAGGTAAATTTATTTTATTTGTCTTTTACCCATCTTTCAATATAAAAAAAGTTAGTAAGTACTAACACATTCCATTTTTATAAGCATCCATCACATATAATCAAAAAATAAAAAATATTTTTCCTTTTTATAGTGATAAAATTTCGCATTTATATTAATATATAAAAGATATGGAAGAGACCAGAGTAAAAAAATATGAAAAATATCGTAATTCGTTAAAAAATTATAACGATGTTACCATGCAAAAAGAAACCAATAACGAAGACGATGATAAAATAATTGAGATTGGTTCTTCAAAAAAAGATAAGCAACCTGTAACATCAACAATTATTTCTGGTGAAGTTATCAATGCCTTAAACGAGACAGATGAAAAAGAAAAAGAAATAAACAAGAGAAAAGGCCGTATAAGAATTAGCACAATCCTTAGCATAACACTGATAGTGGTGCTTCTTGTGGGTCTAATTATATTAGGATATTTTGCATTCAGGGGGAATAAATAATATGAAAAAAATAGCAGTCGCAATCGATGGGCCAGCTGCAGCTGGTAAATCTACCGTAGCCAAAAAAGTCGCAGATATTTTAAAAATTACTTATATTGATACCGGTGCAATGTATCGAGCTTTTACATGGTACGCTATTAAAAAAGGAGTGAATTGCCAAGATGAAGAAGCTTGCAATAAATTAATTCCTGAAGTCAATATCGAACTAAAACCTGGACATATTGTTCTTTGCAATGGAGAAGATGTTTCTTCAGATATTAGACAACCTTGGGTTTCTAGCCAAGTTTCTTATATTGCTTCTTATAAACAAATTAGATTATTCCTCGTTGAGCAACAAAGAAAAATGGCTGAAAAAGATTCTGTTGTAATGGATGGAAGAGATATTGGCACATATGTTTTACCAAATGCGGAAGTAAAAATTTATCAAATCGCTTCTGTTGAAACAAGAGCGGTAAGAAGATATGAAGAAAATCTTTCTAAAGGCATTCCTTGTACATTAGAAGAAATTGAAAACGATGTCAGAAGAAGAGATTATATCGATTCACATAGAGATTTTGCGCCTTTAAAACCCGCTGCAGATTCTGTATTGCTTGATACATCATATCTATCAATAGATGAATCAGTAGAAAAAGTTTTAGAAATTATCAATAAAAAAATAGGGGAAGAAACCGATGCCTAAAAAGCCTGTAGTTGCTATTATAGGTTCGCCAAATGTCGGCAAATCGACCATATTTAATCGAATTTTGGGTCAAAGACACTCCATCGTAGATGATGAGGCTGGCATTACTAGAGATAGAATTTATTGTCCTGTTACTTGGCTTAATAAACAATTTAATCTCATCGATACAGGTGGCATTGAAATCGCAAATAACACATTTCAAACACAGATAAGAGAGCAAGCCAAATTAGCGATTGAAGAAGCAGATGTTATTGTTTTTGTTTGTGATGGTAAACTTGGAATAAGCAAAGATGATAGAATGGTGGCTAAAATGCTTTACAAAGTAGATAAGCCTATCATTCTTGCTGTCAACAAAATAGATGATGGACAATTTATTGGTGACATAAATGAATTTTATCAATTAGGCCTTGGTGATCCAATGGCAATAAGTGGAGCACATGGCATTGGTGTTGGCGACTTATTAGATAGAATAGTTAAAGAAATACCAACTTATGAAGACGATGATTATCACGACTCTATCACTTTTTCTTTAATAGGAAGACCTAATGTTGGTAAATCATCTCTGATGAACGCTATTTTGAATCAAGAAAGAGTTATTGTTTCTAATGTTGAAGGAACAACTAGAGACTCTATTGATACCCCTTTTGAAAGAGATGGTAAAGCTTATGTAGCTATAGATACCGCAGGATTAAAAAAGCGCGGCTCAATCTATGAAGCTGTCGATAAATATGCAGCAATGAGAGCTCTATCTGCTATAGAAAGAAGTGATGTTGTTATTCTGACAATTGATGCGAATGAAGGTATTAGAGAACAAGATAAACATGTTGTTTCTTATGCGACTGAGCAGCAAAAAGCTATTATTATTGCAGTAAATAAATGGGATTTAGTGGAACACACTCAAAACGCTATGGATGAATTTAGCAAGAAAATTAGAAACGAATTTCAATTTCTTGATTATGCTCCAATCGTATTTTTATCCGCTAAAACAAAATCGAGAATTAATAAATTATTTGATGCTATCACTTATGTTTATGAGGCATATCATCTTAGAATTCAAACCTCTTTATTGAACCAAATAATTCAAGATGCCCAAACTATGAATGAGGCTCCTAACTTTAATGGAGGTCGATTAAAAATTTATTTTGCTAATCAAACAGAAGTAGCGCCTCCAACCTTT
>CAJOOD010000037.1 GCA_905236085.1 uncultured Bacilli bacterium | reverse complement strand
TCAACCTTAAAATTGTAAGAGTAATTAAAACATATAAAAACGATGACAAGATTTTTTTAACCGTTCTAATTACTTTTTCACTTTAGCCAAAAATTTAATTAACGCATTATTTGTTTTTCTAGAATAATAAGATTTGGTGTCCACAACATTATAGACATGATTAACCTTATTTAGATGTATAGGAGAATATTCTAAAGTTACTAAATCATTCAAATCTTTCTTTAAATCAAAGGCATCTTCTTTTAAGAAATCCACATAGGAAGTAGAAGCAAATATTTTAGGAAGATAATCATATTTTTTGTTTTCTATATAATATCTAGGAGATAATTTTTCTAAAAATTCTGCATCTTGATAATTAGGACCACCGACATATTTTTGCCCGCGTTTAGAAAGGAACTTAGCAATCCACTTACTGCATCGATAATAATCATAAACTGGTGAAGAAAAGACTAAATGAGTGACATTCATATCTAATGGTTTGATTTTAATTAAATCTTGTAATTCTTTTACTTGATTGCTGAGATAAGTTAGAAACGCTAAATGGGCGCCGCAAGAATCACCCATTAGAATGATGTTATCAAAATCAATGTTATATTCATCCCTTCTATCATAAAGATAATTTAATAAGGCATGTATTTCTCTAATCGAGTCATCGACACCAGTCTTACCGCGATATAGGGTATAATTCATATTTATTACTTTATAACCATGTTTAGCTAACATAGTGCAATATTCAAAATTATTTTCTTTATATCCATAGACATATGCTCCTCCATGGATGTCGATAATAGTTCTTCCATTATAATTATTAATCGGTGTGAGAATATCAAAACGATGAGATCTAGAATTATCATTCATATAATTTAAGTCCATCTGATAATTGATTTCCTCAGCAAAAGTCGGGTTTTTTGTGCGTTTTTTATCATTTATGCCTACATATAGACATCCCAATTTAATACTTAGAGGTCCTAAAAATAATTTCATATTTATATGATAGTGAAAAAATAGAGATGTGACCACCTCTATTTAATTTTCTTTTTTATTTTTTATTGATTCCACTAATCCAAATACAATATAGAAAATTGGAATGGTTATAAATAATACCCATGTTGGATGCCATAATTGCAAGAACAAACCAAAAGTTAAATATAAGGCAGTGATAAATATTGGATAAGCAAATTTAGTGACACTTCTTTCAAATATGGCTTTTGGAACGCTGATAAGCGCTACCCAGTAGATGAATAACACCCACATTGTTGACCACATATTTAAGAATGCGCCTAATAAAACATAAGTAACTAAGACAATAAATAATAAAGATGGTATGATAGCCGCTTCGATTTTTTTAAAGCGTTTATTTCTTGAATTATTTTCTTCAGGACATGATTTGTTAACCACTTCTACGGTACCTGTATCATCTTTGATATAAATTCCTTTATTATCATTATGTTCTTTTTCTTCTTTGGCGATATCTTCAATGCTTTGATCAGTCGCTAGTAATTCATCCAAAGATATCCCATATAATTTAGCAAGACATATCAAATTATCCGTATCAGGTGAGGCTTCCGCTCTTTCCCATTTTGATACAGCTTGTCTTGATATTCCAAGAGCGTCAGCGAGTTGTTCTTGTGAATATCCTTTTTCTTTTCTTAATTTAACTAACCTATTTGCAATTTCTATTGTCATAACATTTCTCCTAACTTGACAATATCAATTTATTAATTTTTGAATTTAAGTTCTACCAACTCTAGTTTTCAATTCGCAACTATTGGTTTCTTTTTTAAAATATCTTAGTTGCAATCTATTTAAATGAATCAATCTCGCCTTTGATGATTTCCGCGGAATTAATTAATTTTTCCACTTCTTCACGAGAATAATTAGGATGTAAAATATCTTCTACTCCATCTTTTCCTACTATGCAAGGCAACGACATAAATACATCGCTGATTCTTCCGTTAAATTCTCTATCAATATATGTTGATACTGTTAATACTGATTTAGCATCTTGAATAATAGCTTTACATATTTCACTAATTGATAGAGCAATTGCATAATATGTTGCGCCTTTCTTTTCAATAATATCATAAGCAGCGCGCTTAACAGATTTATGCATATCCATCAATTCATTAATCGTGCAATTACATGTTTTAGATTTTTCGCAATAATCAAAGACATGTACACCACCAACATATGTTTGTGAATAAATAGCGACTTCACTATCTCCATGTTCGCCCAAAACAAAGGTATGAACATTACGCGAATCAACATTTAAGGCTTGAGCAAAAGAAGATTTTAATCTCGCTGTATCAAGGACTGTTCCACTAGCGAAGACTCTTCTTGGTTCGATATTTAATTTTTTATAGACATAATAGGCTAAGACATCACAAGGATTAGTGACAACCATAATTAGGGATTTAGGATCAAGATATGGTCTCATCGATTCCACGATAGAATCAAATATCTTGACATTCCTAGAAAGCAATTCGAGGCGGGTTTCGCCGGGTTTTTGAGCAACTCCTGCCGTTAAAATGATAATATGAGCATCTTTAATATCTTCATAATCTCCAGCTTTAATTCTTTTTGGAGATACAAAAGGCATGCCATGTTGCATATCTAAAACATCACCTTCCGCTTTTGATTTATTAACATCAATGATAACGATATTAGAAACACTTTGGCCTTGCATTAACGAAAAAGCAATTGATGAGCCTACCATGCCATCACCTATAATAGCGACTTTTGAATTTATAACCATAATTTGATCCTCCTTGAAATACAATATTCTATTAATAAAACAAAGCATCTTCAAATGAGATGCTTATAAATTTTTGTCTTTTTTAATTCTTTCGTATAAATCGATAGAAAAGAAGGATTTCATAAGAGGTGTAATAGAAATGTAACCATCTTTAACTGTTTCTACATCTCCATCTCCAATTCCGCATTTATTTCCGATAATTCTTTTAGGAGTGGCTATATTGCTCTTTTCATCATATTCAAACCATCTAGAATCATTACGAAAATCTAATTTAGTGAATTTAATCCCTTTAGCGTTATCGACATCTATTGGGAAATTAACATTTAAGAAATAATCTAAGCTTAATAAATCGTGATTAAAGATATAATCTAGGGCTTGCGATACCAATTTTGCTGATGGAACGACATTTTTTTCACCAGAAAAAGCAATCGCTGGAACACCATAAAACAATGATTCAGCGCAAGCTCCACATGTACCAGAATGCATGACATCATAGGTTAAATTGTGACCATAATTAATGCCAGAAACCGTTAAATCAAATTTAATTGGTAAAGAAGTTAGAGCAAAACTAACACAATCAGCAGGAGTAGCATCAACGATATATAAATGTTCATGTCTTTTTTCTATTTCGACATGATTAACTATGGTTAAAGCCATTCCACTTCCCGACCTTGCACCCTTGGGGGCTACAACATAAACTTCACCATAAGGCGCTAATTCTTTTTCTAAGGCTAATAAAGCATCGGAAGAATAACCATCATCATTTACTAATAATATCTTTCTCATTTTCTTAATTTTTTAGGCATAACCTTTCTATTCGCGTGCTCATCTAAATTCTTTTGGATCTTATCTTGAACATATTTAGCAATATCTCCAGTAGACATGTCTTTATATTGTTCGGGATATAAGACTTCTAGGACATCCAAATAGACATGTGTTCTCTTAAATGGAGCATTATGTGCGATCATATATGGGTTTTGTAAAGAACATATAACGATTGGAGCTTCCGCTTTCGTGGCAATTTTAAATGAACCATGATGGAATTCAATCATCTCTAACGTTTTACTTCTAGTTCCTTCTGGATAAATAACAATATCAGAAATGTCGTTTTTTAAATTATCCGCGGCTTGATTAATAGATTTGATGGCTTCTCTTGCATCATTTCTATTTATCTTAATAAATCCATAACGATGGGCTAAAGCACCAGCGATAGGAATATCCCATATTTCTGGTTTAGAAATACAGACTAGTGTTCTTTTATGATAAATACAAAACAATACGATAGGATCAAAATTAGATGTATGATTAGAGACAAATAAACATCTAGCGTTTTGAGGAACTTTATCATATCCTGTCACATGGATTGTGGTATTAGATATCATAAATAAGACAAAAGACAATTCATTAACTAGCCATTTAACAAACTTGCTAGGTTTAGCTTGTGGTTTACTCTTATCGGTGAAAATCTGCACAAATCCCGTACATAATATTAAAATTCCACCTAAAACTTCAAATAAAACAGGCACTAAAACAATAGGTACCCAAAACCAATACCATTGTCCCACTAGAGGGGTTAAGGTATAAATTAATATACTTGCTACGACTGAGATAATTAATATAACGATTGCCACTATCATAGAAGAAAACCTCCCGCGAATTATCATATCATAAAAGGATTTTTATTAATATAAATAAAAACAGCTTTTTGTTTACAAATTTTATTTAAATATATCATGAATTAGTTGCATATTTAATTATCAAAGATTGAAATTAGATATATCAGTTACAAAAAAATTAAATCCACTCTTGTCTTTTTATTTTTTGTTGGGAGAAGAGGCAATTTTTTGCTATAATTGTCTTATCTATTAAGGATAGATGTTCTAGATTACTCATTAGGGGAAAGGAGGCAATCGATGAATATCAATAAAATAAAACCAGGAGTTTACGTTTATTACGTATCCGTTGGTATATGCGAAGTTAAAGCTGTTGAAAATGTTAACGGGCAAGAACATTACGTTCTAGAAACTATTAACGAAAAAGATTCTTGTAAATTATTTATACCCACTAATAATGAAGTGATGGTTGGAAGAATTCATCACATTTTAACCAAGGAAGAAATTGATGCTGTTTTAAATGATTACAAAGAAGATTTAGTGGTTTGGAATTCTAATAGAAAAGAAAGAACTGAACAATTTACCTCGATTATTCGCTCTTATGACTTTGTGCAGATCTTAGGCATGGTAAGATGCTTATATGTTAAATCTAATGAATTAAAAAACGAGAAGAAAAGATTATCCACTTTTGATAGCGATATATTAAAAAAGGCGCAAAACATCATTGATGAAATGCTCTCCTTCTCATTAAAAATCCCACGACAGGAAGTCGGGGATTATATTCGCAGTTCAATTAATAATGGATTAACCTTTTAATCCACGAGATTGTCTATCCATATCTTCAACAACGATATCATAGATTTCGCCTAATGTACGGCAATATTCTAATACTTTCCATGGTTCGTTGGTGTGGAAATGGATTTTTATTAATTCGTCATCTCCAGCTGCCACTAAAGAATCTCCAACAAAATTATCGGTGATATAATCTCTGATTTCATCTTCGTCGAGATCTTCGCCTTCGATTAATAATTGAGTGTCATAACGATATAAAATGCTTTGTTCTGGTGCTTTCATAGTCTCTAACTCCTTCTTTTTTCTGTGCTTATATTATTATTTTTATGATACATTTGTCAAACTTGATTTTGCTTGCATAATACCCTAGGGGGGTATATTATTTGATTATAGGAGACAAATTATGGATTGTTGTAAAGTAGAAAATGGCGTAAAAGTTACCATTAGAGATGACGAAGAGAAAAATAATTTAAAGAAAAGATTAGCAAAAATTGAAGGACAAATAAGAGGAATATCAAAAATGGTCGATGAAGATCGATATTGTGATGATATATTAATTCAACTCTCTGCGGTGGATTCTTCTATAAAATCCCTAGCAAATCTCATATTAAAAAGACATCTTCATACTTGTATTGTTAATAACATTAAAGAAGGTAATGAGGAAGTTCTCGATGAAATTGTGGAATTATTTAAGAGGTTTCAATAATGAAAAAGCAATCATTTGATGTCAGCGGAATGACTTGTGCATCTTGTCAAGCTCATGTCCAAAAAGGTGTTGAAAAAGTTGAAGGCGTTTGCTCAGTTAACGTCAATCTTTTATCCAATTCTATGGATGTGGAATTTGATGAAAATAAAACCGATGAAAATGCGATTATAAAAGCAGTTATCAACGAAGGATATGGTGCATCAGTTAAAGCAAATAAAATAGATAAGAACAAAAATATTAAGAAAAAAGATAACGATTTATTAAGACTCATTCTATCTTTTATCTTCTTATTAATTCTTATGTACATTTCTATGGGCCATATGATGTGGGGCTGGGTAGTACCAGAATTTATTAATATGCACCATCACCCATTATCGTTTGCTCTAGCGCAGTTCATATTAACCTTACCAATAGTTATAATTAATAATCATTATTTTGTTAATGGTTTTAAAAGATTAATTAAATTATCACCTAATATGGATTCTCTTATCGCAGTGGGATCTTCCGCGGCATTAATTTACGGAGTTATATCTTTATTTTTAATCGCCTATGGTTTAGAAACTAATAACGCAGATATGGTAGAAAAATATCATATGAATTTATATTTTGAATCCGGAGCGATGATTCTAACATTGGTAAGTTTAGGTAAATATTTAGAAAAATTATCTAAAAGAAGAACCACCACTTCAATTGAAAAATTAATAGATTTAGCACCAAAAACTGCGGTAATTCTAAAAGATAATCAAGAAATTACCGTAAAAGTTGAAGATGTAAAAATCAATGATATTCTTATCATTAAAAAGGGTGATATCGTGCCAATTGATGGAACAATTATTGAAGGTCAAGGTTCATTTGATGAATCTAATATTACCGGTGAATCAATTCCTTCATATAAATCCATTAATGATAATGTGATAAGCTCCACTATTTTAAATAATGGCTATGTCAAAGTTAGAGCGGATAAAGTTGGTCAAGATACCTCGATTAATACCATCATTAAATTGGTGGAAGAAGCATCTAATTCTAAAGCCCCTATCTCTAAATTAGTGGACAAGGTATCATTATGGTTTGTTCCTAGCATATTTTTAATCGCTATTGCGACATTTATTATATATCTAGCCACACAACAAGGATTTGAAGAAGCCTTTAATCATGCGATTACCATCTTAGTTATCGCTTGCCCATGTGCTTTAGGCCTAGCCACTCCTGTGGCTATTATGGTCGCTTCTGGTAAGGGAGCACAAAACGGATTATTAATTAAAAACGCTGAGATATTACAAAACGCACATAAGATTAATACAGTCGTTATGGATAAGACTGGAACTATAACAAATGGAAAACCATCGGTTACTGATTTTGTTAATATCAATGATGATAAAGAATTATTAGAAGCCATATATTCTATTGAAAATCAATCCGAGCATCCACTTGCTGAAGCGATTAATATTTATTGCTTAAATAATGATGCTAAATTACTTCCAATTGAAGATTATGAATCTATTTTAGGCAAAGGTCTTCAAGCAAAGATAAATGGTTATTTATATAAAATTGGTAACGAAAAGATGATGAAAAGCCTTCAAAATTCCCCTTATTTTTCTAATTTTGAAGAATTATCAAGAAACGGAAAAACTGTTTTATATATTTCTAAGGATGATGAATTAGTGGGTTATTTCGCTATTAAAGATGAAATTAAAACCAATTCCGTTAAAGCCATAAAAGAATTGCAAGATAAAGGTATCAAGACCATCATGCTGACTGGTGATAATAAAACAACCGCAGAAGCCATTGCAAAAGAATGCACAATTGATGAAGTTATCGCTAATGTATTACCAAGTGAAAAGGCAGATATTATTAATTCTTTAAAAACTGATGACAAGCATTTGGTGGCAATGGTTGGTGATGGAGTTAATGATGCACTTGCTCTAACTAGTGCTGATATTGGTATTGCTATTGCTAAAGGTAGCGATATCGCTATTGAAAGTGCAGATATCGTCTTAATTAGAAATGATTTATATGATGTTTATAACGCTATTGCATTATCTAAAAGAACTATTATAACTATTGCGATATGTTTATTCTGGGCCTTCTTTTATAATCTTATAGGTGTAGTATTTGCTACAGGCGCTATTCCAGGAATAGATTCTAGCATGATGCCAATGATAGGCTCTATTGCTATGTCTATGTCTAGCGTATTTGTGGTATTAACCGCTCTTAGTATTAATTTCTTTAAAGTAAAGAGAAATAAAGATAATATAAATGCAATCAAACCAATGGAGGAGAAAAGAAAAATGGAAGAAATACTCTTAAAAGTGCAAGGTATGATGTGTGAGCATTGTGTTGCCCATGTTGAAAAAGCTTTATTAGAAGTTTCAGGAGTCAAATCCGCTAAAGCTGATTTAAAAAATAATCAAGCCGTAATTTGCGGAGAAAATTTAAATAAAGATGATTTAATTAAAGCCATAGAAGGAGCTGGATATAAAGCCAAACAATAACGCACCGCGTTATATATGTTTTATATCTATAAATATTAGACATTGAGGCTGATTATGAAACGAAAATTATTTTTACTACCACTATTTGTTATATCACTTAGTGCTTGCACTATTACTCCTTTATCTACTTCTTCTTCCTCTACATCTATCTCTTTAGATTCTTCTTCATCCATTAATCCATTAGCAGCGAAGAAGATATTTCTAGTAACTCATCTGCTTCTTCTAGCGATGATGTGGAAGATATTAATTTATCACCTGATAGAATTGAATATGAAGATGGGGATGGATATTACCGTAAATCAGCCTATGATTTTGATTATAAATTAGATGATGTTGATAAAGCTTATGGCTTGGATTCATTAACCCCCAATTGGCGTTAGAAAAATGCTTGTCGTTCCTATTCAATTATCTAATGGACCAGAATGGACTGAATCTATGTTAGATGATATTGATAAAAGTATTCTTTGGACAAGCTAGTGATACTTATTGGGAATCTGTAACTTCATTTTATTATAAATCTTCCTATGGAAGACTTAAGATTACTGGCGAAGTAGTCAATTCAATTAAGATTTCTCAAAGCTCAACTAATTTATATGAACATAATATTCCTTTTTCTTTTGAAGATCCTTTATATGAAGTTGTTAGCGATGAAAAAAGAAAAGAATATGATTCTGACGATGATGGTTTTATTGATGCAACAATATTTATTTATTCTTCCAAATATTCTTCCTCACCCAGTTCTTCTTTATGGGCTTGGGTATGGTATTATGGAAAATATTCCGCGGATGTTGATTCACCAAAAGTAGCTAATTATATGTGGGCATCATATGAATTTATGCACGATAGCGGCAACAACAAAATTGATGCTCATACATATATCCATGAATCAGGCCATCTTTTAGGATTGGATGATTATTATAATTATGATAACGAAGGCGATCCTCTTGGAGCTTTAGAGATGCAATCTTATAATGTCAGCGATCAAGGTAGCCATACCAAATTATTAAACGGATGGTTTGATCCTTATGTTATTGATGGAAGTAAGGATGAGGTTGAAATTAAATTAAATACTGCTTCTTTATATAATGAAGCGATATTAATTAATGATAATTGGAACGGCACTCCTATTGATGAATATCTACTTGTAGAATATTACACACCACTTGGTAATAATTATCATGATGCCGCTTCATCTAATAGAAATTATAACACCATGTATACTGAAGCTGGATTAAGAATTTATCACGTTGACGCTAGATTAGTTAACCTTAATAGCCGCGATGTGTTTCAATCCTATGCGACTACTTTAGGAGAAAGCGAGAATCAATTTATCGGTGCTTCAAATTCGAGAAGTCTTTCATATCTTAAGAGTCCATATAATTCTAAATACAAATTATCACAATTAATGCAAGCGGATGTTAATAAAGCCACTAGTCCTAAACATTTCTTAAATGGAGGAGTTGCAAGCAATTCCACTTTATATCACGAAGGACAATCTTTTGAAGCTTCTAGTGTCTTCTTTGCTAATAATACTCAATTTAATAACGGTGAAGAAGTTGGCTATAGAATCACATGTCTTTCTTTAGATGGGGCAAGCGCTAATATTAGAATTGAAAAGATTTAATATAATTTCTTTAAAATAGGCTTTTCTTCTTTATTGTTTAAACAATAATATTCCCCTATTTCTTCATTTAAAAATACTGGTAGAATCTCTTCTAAATCATAGGAGAGATTTTCTTTTTTTAAATCTTCTAATTTTAACCAGAATATTCTTCCTTCTTTTGAAGATTTAATTTCTCCTTCATATCTATGGGCTTTATAACAGATGGTGATATATCTCGCATTAGATAAGGGAGTCCAATGTAATATACCACATAATTTTAAATCTAATAATTTTAAGCCGGTTTCTTCATGAAATTCTCTTATCATTGAATCGTGTATAGATTCGTTTTCTTCGACATGACCACCTGGAAAAGTAATTCCTGGCCAATCTTTTGATAGACGGTCTTGAACTAATATTTCTCCTTCTTCATTCTCTAATAGACACATATTAGTCAATACAATAGATTCCACTCTTGCCATAAATCACATCTCCTTTAATATCTTAATTAATCCAGATTCCATGAATATTTCTTCACTAGCTACATCACTTTTTTCAATTCCAGAATAAATATTTTGATATATCTCATCCATATTAGATAAATCATTGATATTTTCTAATGTAGTAATCACCATATTCTTAAATAGATTAAGGATAGGTTTTTTAATCCAATAATCATATTTGATATTTTCTTTTTCTAATTTAATTAATTTAATCAGCCACATCAATCCGTCCCATGTGTCATGATATAAATCAATAAAGATATAATCGTAATTACTTAAATCATTTTCTTGAAGAAATTTATAAGCATCATCATTAATAATTCTGATTTTATTAGACTTATCAAATTGCGTTAAGATGTTATTTTTAAATAAAGATATGACATCTTTATCCAATTCTACGATATCAATCGATGTAACATTATCTTTGTTAGAAATCATATATTGAAAATATCCTAATCCCAGTCCTAATACGAGACATTTACCAAAAGCATTATTTATAGGTTCTTTCATGGTGTTTATTTCATTAGGGGTAATGGACATCCATAATAAATTATCTTTATATACGGCATCATAATAAAAATCATTTTTAAAGAAACCAATATTTGGAATTTCTTTATTATTAATATACTTAGAATTATCAAACACGAATAATTCTAAAGGTGAATATTTACTCTTTTTAAATTCCCAATGGCCTAATTTCTTATCGATAAATTTTATATTTTTCTGATAAGGATTATTTAGATATTCGTTTTCATCTAATACATGTAATGATTTAAATAGATAATTAAATAAGAAATCCCTATCTTGAGCATTATCATAATCTAAATCTAACAAAGCAAAGGCATAAAACCCTACTTCATTAATGAGTTCTTCATTATTATATAGCGATAAATCTTTTTGCGTTTTTATAGATTTATCAAAATTATATAAGAGGTCTTTAAAATGTATTAATGAATCAATATTTTCCTCTTTTTTTGCACAAATTTCCGCGAAATATGGGGTTTTTAATAGGGTTTTTAAAGAATTATTCATTAAGCACCTTTTCTGATTTTAATAGCGAATAATTGTTTAATGTTTTTAAATGTTTTTAATTCACGTTTGCAAATTCTTTGCACATTCCATCTCGAGACAATTAAGGTTGGAGGTAATCCGCCAGGCATTTGAGCCCATTGACCTCCGAAATAGAAATTCTTTAAGCCTTTAATATTGCCGTTATGGATGAGCATTTTGTTTTTATGCGATAATTCAAATGGCATATATGAGCCTTTATAGGCACCAGTATACCTATTTAGAGTCTTAGGAGTAAAGACATCGATTATTTCTAATTGTTCAGCATCTAATTTTAATTCATTAATAATGTTATCTTTAACTTCTAAAGCAATTCTCATCTTATCTTCTTTATAGGCTTTTTGATCTTTATATAAATCTTGCCAATAAGCAAAATCATAATTCTTTTGGTCGATTAATACAGTAAGAGTTACTTTGCCGTTTTTAATAAATTTTTCATCATAAGAATAATTTCTTAAAATTAAATCATTAACATGGCTCTTACCAACACTGATGGATTTCTTTAGATGGTATCTATAAATATAATTGTGATTTAAAGCTTCACTTATTCTAGCAGAATCAACTTTAAAAGTGACCATAACTCCGCTGGGAGAATCATATTGCGCTCTTCTTTTCCATCTTTTAAAGATACTAGCGTCATAGAAATTCTTAGATAATATTTGACTATATAAAACAATAGGATCAATCGTAGAAATAACATAATTAGATTCTATTTCTGTGTTATCGTCTAACCTAACGCCATAGCAGACACCTTTTTCATTGATTAAAACATCGGTAACAGATTTATTAGTTTTAATTTCTCCACCTAATTTTAAATAATTATTCTTTAAATTATTTACAAATTCTCTGCTACCACCCTTAGGAATTCCTGCATTTCTATGGGCGACATAACCTAGGGTATATATCATCGAATAAGCATTACCAAATGCAGGTGGCATATTTTTAATAACATATCTTAATATTGGTGATTTAAATTTTGTCGCATATTGAGCGGATGACATCTTTCTTAATTTTAAAAAGTCATGCAAAAACGGTAATTCTTTGATACCAACTTTTAATAATTCATCAAAAGGAATGATATTCAAAGGATAATTTACTGGTAAGGGCATCTTATAAATGGTATTAACATATTTGATAAATCTTTTGATTTCTTTTTCATCTTCTGGAGCCACGCGTAAAAATTCTTGTTCTAATTTATCGATATCTTGATAAATAGATACGGTTTCACCTTTATATTTATAGACACCAAAATTATCTAGATAAATGACATCGTCGTTTTTAAAAGCTCCGACATCATTCCACATATTGTTAAGGTCACCTTCTCTAGTACCAATAATCCAGTGAATGCAACCATCGATTTCTAAACCACTTCTAAACCATGTGGCACATAAACCACCCACTACCGGTAATTTTTCGATAATTATGGAGTCAAATCCGCTTTTTTGGGCATATATCCCAGCGGTTAATCCGCCAACTCCTCCACCAATAATAACAATTTTTCTTTTCATGATAAGAAATAGTATAGCAATCTTTTTGAAAAAGTGAATTATTCTTTAAATTGTAAAGAATATAATTCAGCATATTCTTTTTGATTTTTCATCAATTCTTCATGAGAGCCATCCTCTAAAACTCGCCCTTTATCGATAACTAAAATACGATTAGCATTTTTTATTGTTGATAGTCTATGTGCCACAACAATATTAGTCCTTCCTTTAGCTAATTCATTTAATGATTCTTGAATAGAAAATTCAGTAACATTATCAAGAGCGGATGTCGCTTCATCCAAAATTAAGATTGGAGGATTTTTTAAGAATATTCTGGCAATGGATATTCTTTGCTTTTGACCACCTGATAATTTGATGCCTCTTTCCCCTACCGCTGTATCAAAGCCGTGTGGCAAAGACATTACAAAATCATATAATTGCGCTTTTTTACAAGCATCGATCATTTCTTCTTCGCTAGCATCTAATCGCCCATACATGATATTGTCTCTAATTGTGCCGGTAAATAAGAAGACATCTTGTTGAACGATGCCGATAGATTCTCTTAATAATCTAAAAGATAAATCTTTAATATTATGCCCATCGATATATATGCCACCACTTCCTACATCATAAAAACGCGGAATTAAGTGGCAAATTGTAGTCTTTCCACCACCACTAGAACCCACTAAAGCAACAGATTCCCCACATTTTATTTCAAAATTGATATCATCTAATATTTCTTTTGATTCTCGATATGAGAAATTAACATGGTCAAATGTGATATCACCTTTTAAAACAATATCATCAATAGCGTTAGGTGATTCTTCTTCAATTGGTTCATCCATTATTTCGATAAATCTAGTAAATCCAGTGATACCTTCTTGATATGTTTCTACAAAATTGATTAATTGAGTTAATGGAGACATAAACATCGAAATAGATACGGCGAAAGCTAAATAATCCGCAAGAGAGAATATGTCAGTATAAATAGTGATTAATCCTCCACCTACAATTAGAGCAACATTAAATAAATTAGAAGCAAAATCAGTAGAAGATTGGAATTGCCCCATAGCTTTATAAGCAATAGAACGATATTGAAGGAATTGTTTGTTCTTTTCTTCAAATTTTTCTAATTCTTTATCAGCGTTATTAAAGGCTTTCGTGGCTCTAATACCAGTGACGCTAGTTTCTACAGAAGCATTGATTTCTGCAATAGATTTTCTAGTCTCAGTGAAGGCTTTTCTCATTCTCTTCCTAAAGATAATAGAAATAGTAGCCATTATTGGAGCGCAGGCAAAGATAATTAATGATAATTGGACATTAATCGTACATAAATAAATAAATGAGGCAATAAGAGTTAGACCACATATAAATAAATTTTCTGGCCCATGATGAGCCAATTCAGAAACATTTTGCAAATCATTGGTCATTCTTGACATGATTTTACCTGTTTCATGATTGTCATAATAGGTATAAGGTAATTTTTCTAGATGCTCCATCATATCGCTTCGCATCTCCGCTTGCATCTTAACACCCATGACATGTCCATAATAGGCAACAAAATATTTAAGTAGCATCCTGATAACATAAATTCCTAATAAAATTGCGCCATAAATGATAATCATTTCTACATTTTTATTAGGAACAAAATCATTAAATACTTTCCTAGTTAATATTGGAAAAGATAGAGATGATATGGATATCAATAAAGAAGCTAGCATATCCAAAAATAACATCAATTTATGTTTACGATAATAATGGATAAATCTTTTTAGCATGAAGTAAGTATACTTCAAAATTAATAGATAAGCAAAATATCTACATTATTTCGCATTTTGAAAAGAAAAAGCAGCAGGACTAACTGCTGCTCAAGAAAGGAGAAAAAGGTATATTTTATAAAATTTCAATGTTGGTAGATTCTTCTTTTGGTTTAGCTTCAACTTTCATAACTTTGAGATTTAATACTCCATTTTCAAGTTTTGCTGAGATGTCTTTTTGTTCAACATCTTCACCAACATAGAAGCTTCTAGAATAAGAACCATAATATCTTTCTCTACGGATATAGTTCTTGTGATTTTCTTCCTCGCTAGTGGAATCAAATTTGGCTTCGATGGATAAGTAACCATCTTTTAATGATAATTTAATGTTTTCTTTTTGAATATCAGGAACATTAACCTTTAATAGATAATGGTCTTCTTCTTCGATGATGTCTGTTTTCATGACTTCGTGTTCCTTAGTGCCTGTATTAAAGAAGGCATCAAAGAAAGGATCATAAACTCCGTATGGATAAGATTTTCTAACAACTACATTTTTCATAATTCAATACCTCCGATGTTAGTAATTTTAGCACTCTTCTCTTTCAAGTGCTAACTACATTATAAGACTTTTTAGCACTCTGTCAATAGGTTTGCTAAATATTTTTTAACATTTTTAATTTGTTGGCCTCTATCCTTATTTACTTTTATTGCATTTTTCTTATTTTAAAACAATTTTGCATTTTATTTTCTTATTAAATACAAATTTGCTATTATTAATAACGGGAGATTTATTATGGAAAAAGTTAGAGTTATTGAAATAAAAAAATCCGTATTCGCTGAAAACGAAATACAAGCCGATGATGTTAGAAAAGCCTTAAAAGAAAAAGGCTGCTATTTATTAAATGTTATGTCATCTCCAGGCGCTGGGAAGACCACTACCCTCACCCAATTAATTAATATATTAAAGAATAAATATAAGATTGGTGTTATGGAAGCGGATATCGATAGTGATGTCGATGCTTTAACCATCGCCAAAAAGACTGGAGTTAAATCTATTCAATTACATACCGGTGGAATGTGTCATCTAGATGCTGAGATGACTAAGCAAGGTTTAGATAATTTAGAATTAAATGGCCTAGATCTAGCGATATTAGAAAATGTTGGCAATCTTGTTTGTCCTGCTGAATTTGATACCGGCGCGGTTAAATCAGTAATGATATTATCTGTTCCAGAAGGACATGATAAACCGATGAAATATCCTCTTATTTTTCAAGTTTGTGATTTAGTAATTATTAATAAGATTGATGTCCTTCCATATTTTGATTTTAATATGGATTTATGTAGAGAATGGGTATTAAAAAGAAATCCAAATGCGCAGATAATTCCAATATGTGCAAAAACCGGCGAAGGCGTTGATAAAGTCGCTGAGTGGTTAGAAAAAGAAATAGAAAATTGGAAAGTTAATTAGTCGAGCAACGCTCGACTTTTTTCATTTATTTTTATTTTTAATTATTAGATAATAAATGTATGAAAATTACTAATAAGAAACCTTTAATAATTTCTGGTTCTATCTCCTTATTGGCAATTATCTCCACTTTATTAGCCTTCAATAATCTTAATGGGGGCTATAATGGCTCAATCGAAAGCCAAGAATGGATGAAAAACCTTGCAGATACGGCAGATTTACGAGAAATTTCAATTCCAGGAAGTCATGATTCTGGAGCTCTTTATTCTATTGCAGATGTCGCTGGTAAATGCCAAGATATCTCTATTGCTAACCAATTAAATGTTGGTGTAAGATTTTTAGACATTCGTTTAAAAGCCACAAATAATGGATTCAATGTAATTCATGGTATAGTTGATGAAAGGGCAACTTTTAATAATGTGCTTAACGATTGTAAAAATTTCTTAAGTGCTCATCCTAGTGAAACCATCTTAATGTCAGTTAAGGAAGAAGAGAGCACATCTATTAATTTTGCGGAGAAATTCGAAGACACTATTAAAAATGATAATATTTGGATTACCTCTACTAACACCTTACCGAAATTAGGAGACGCTAGAGGCAAAATAATATTATTAAGTAGATATAAAAATTCTACTTTAGGTCTTAATTTATATGATGATTGGAAAGATGGAGGCTCATCTTCATCACATAATACATTTGAAATCAATCTCAGCGGCGATACTATTTTCCATATTCAAGATCACTACACCCTTGCAGATAATGAAGATAAATGGGTGGAAGTCGTGGAGAATTTAGAATTTGCAAATAATAATAATGATCGTTATATTATTAATTTCTTATCTGCATATCTTGAAAAAGGATTCCCACCATCTTATTCAGTTCCAGTGGCTAAATATATTAATCCTAAATTTTTAAACGAAACATCTTCATATACTAAAGTTGGAACTATTCTCTTTGATTTTGTTTCCCAAGATTTAGCCAAATCTGTTTACGAAAGGAATTTTTAATTATGTCTAAGTCTATGAAAATTAAAAAAATCGTAAGCATTGTCTTCTCTATTATTGGATGTACAGTAGGTGGACTAATCTCATTAATATATCTAGTTACTAATGTAAGATTATTATTCTCAGGTGATTGGCTAATATATGCAGTTCCAGTCTCAGGATTCTTTAATATTTTATTTAGGGTTTTAATGTATGCTTTTATATTATTCTTCTCAATATTAACTTATTTATATTTATTTAATAAGAAAGTTAATAAACATAAATTGTTCTATTTCATATGCGCAATTGATTTCTGGCTAGTAGCCTTATTAAATATGATATTAAATAAGATTACTATTTCTGGAGGTATCGAAGGATATATCTCGCTTATATTTAAGACCGCGACAATATTTACCATATTCGGTTCATTGTTCTCTTATTTAAGTCTTCCTACACCTAATAAAGAAGAAAAGAAAATTGAAAGCGAAATAGAAAACTCTCCTCAACAATAAAATTACAAAGATGATAGGCTAGAACTTATCATCTTTTAATTTGGCCTAGATATTAATAAATGTACCAGTAACATAATTCCCATCATTTACCCATTTTGCGGTCGTAGATGATATGGAATAACAATTATAATTTTTAAAATTAGAAGCTTCTAATGTTATCGTTTGTGCTCCCCAATCCTCATTATTAATCGAGGTTCTTACAAAAATAATTCTTTCATAAATAGATGTATCTAAATCAAAGCGATATAAATTAGATTCCACTCTTTCCATCTTTAATCCTGGCCATTCATTAGTTTCATTAGTTAAAGCATAATTCCAAGAATAAATAGAAGTATATGCATTATCGCTTGCCCACCAAGAAGCATCCTTAAAATAAATAGTCTTAATAGCGTCACTAGGAATTTGATAATTCATTAAATTCTTAATATGAATAGCGCCATAACCACTATTTTCTATAGGATAGACTTCGGTGCAACTGTTAAACAAGGCTCTTTCAAAATCGACATTGCTCGCATTAGGATATTTATCAAAATATAAGGCCGCCGCTCCAGCGATAATAGGTGAGGCAAAAGAGGTTCCATTAAAGCCACCGCTATAATATACTTGCCCTCCATCATAATAAGAACAGCCTGAATATATGTTATCAGCAGGAGCAAAAACATCGCAAAACTGATATATTTTAGAAGAATTATAACTAGAACCGCTCCAAATTGAGGTTCTCGATTTATCGCTAAGTCCGCCTGCTCCTATGACATAAGATGCGGCGCCTGGATAAGTATATTCATTTTGTCTACCACTTAATCCACCATTACCAGCCGCAGAACAAATTACTACTCCTTTATCATGAGCGTATTTTAAAGATGATTCAAATACTGTTGTTAAATCACTTCCATCATTAACTAAGTCACCTACAAATCCATTATACGAACCAATAGATATAGTAATTACCTTTGCTCCGTTATCCGCAGCATATTTAAAAGATTCACATATTGCTTTAGGTGTCTTATCAGTTTTTAATAATAATAATTTAGCATTAGGAGCAATACCAACAGTCCCATATCCTGTCACTGATCCAGCGGCCACAGTCGCGCATATCGTTCCATGCGAATCACCATCAGTGATGACAACATTGTTTTTACCAACATTCTTAATTACAGAGGAACCATTATAGGCAAATGAAGCAGATAAATCACTGATTTTAGAACTTCCATCCGCGAATTTAAATTCGCTATGATTGATATCAAAACCAGAATCAATAACCGCGATGGTAATATTATCACCGCGATAATCGTCCCAAACATCTTGTATATCACCGACATAATCTAAATAATGCTGATTATCATATAATGATTCGTCCTCAGGATTTAAATTATATCTTGCTTCACTAGTGGATGAGGAAGATGATGGAGTTTCTCCACTGCTGCTATTTTCTTCATCTTGACTTGATGGTTCTAAAATAGATTCACTACTAGATATAAATTCTTCGCTCGATGAAGACGAAGATGAAACAATATTGTTTCCATTGTTGCATCCAAAAAGAGACAAGGATACAAAAACAGATGATATTAATAAGATATTAATTTTTTTCATAACTAAATTTAGATTATTATTTGCAATAATAATTGTCAATACCTCATATAAATAACCATGCAAAACGGCACTATTTTATTATTTTCGTGATGATATAGGTCTCTAAATGATCCGGTAAAAGATTTAATAATTTTAATAATATGTTGTTATTTTTCTTATATACATAACGTGGATTTTTCTTAGACACTATCTTTACTATAAATTTGGCCAATACTTCTGGCTTAATACTTTTGGTTTCTATTTTATTAACAATATTCATAAATCGCTTAGAACTAGCTTTATGTATCTTGGTGTTATCACATAATTTTTGCACTTGTTTGCTTGATTCTGGAAGCAAACCAGTATCAATAGCTCCGGGCCTTAATACAATGACTTTAATGTCAAACATATTGACTTCCATTCTTAAGGAGAAAGCATATTTTTCTACGAGTGTTTTAATCATCGCGTATATACCATTAAATGGCAAAGGATCTAAAGGCGCTACTTCACTAGAAGTCAGCATAATTCTGCTTCCTTTTTTTAAAAGCGGGAAGAAAATACGATTAATTCTTGTTGCGCCTAAAAAATTAATATCAATGACTCTTTTTAATTCATCTTCTGATACTTCTAATAAAGAGTCCATGAAATATATCCCTGCGACATGAATAAGAGCGTATAATTCATCTATTTCTTTATTTATATTAATAAATAAGTTATTGATATCATCTTCTTTGGTTATATCACATTTATAATAATGCAGTCCTTGGATATCATTATCATCTTTAATATCACATCCAAATACATTATATCCTTTAGCGATAAATGCTTTCGCAGTCTCTTTACCTATTCCACCTGAGGCTCCAATTATTAACACATTTCTTTTCATAACTATAATTATCAAATAATTAGGCTTTGTTGTCTATTATTAACTCCTTTAAATATGAAAAGAACCACAAAATGCGGTCCTTTATCATCAAATTAATAGTATCGATATATATTAATCGCAATCTTCCCAAACATTGCCGCAATTAGGACAAGTATATCTAAACAAAATTCCATAATAGGATTTGCGCTTAATATATTTACCTTCTGTTTTTGTTCCACAAACAGGGCAATTCTTTTTGCTCTCAGGATCGCTTACACAACCCCCATTAATTGCAGCTAATTGTTCATTGGAGAGTTCTACGACTTCTTCTTTAGCGAGTTTTAATAATTCTTCATTATCTTTGCACGCCTTGACCTTGGCAATTTGTTCTTCGGATAAACCTTTTAATAATTCTTCTTTCATAATATATCCGCTCCTTTATATTCATATTATAAAATGTCAAATGTCTCAAAAGTGTCACACTTTATCAGCGGCTTCAATTCTTAATAGATAATCATTGACTCTATCTATCATATAGGTTTTAGAAATATTATGACCAGCTTGAAGAGCTAATAGAATATATGAGCCTTTAAAATCCTTATCAACTATATGTAGATTGGGTTTTGGTTCTTTTTCATCATGAGATTTTCTAATATTGTTTCTATATTTAAATATAGAGGAAACAAATTCTTTAATTTGTCCGATATTAATTGACTTATCTTCTAATAAAGAATAAGAATATAAATCCACGAGATGTTTATATTCTTTATTATTTCTTTCATCTATCAATGCAACTATTTTATTAGCGATTAATAATTCAATAGGCGCTAAAGGGAGATTAATGCCGTTATAATTAAATAATCGCGGTTTTATCTCACCAACAAAATCATATCTAGCCCCTTCTATTTTTAATTCTTCTTCATCGTTTTTAATAATTGCAGTAAACCCTTCTGATAATAAATATTATTTTTGGAATCTTTTTCAAAATGGATAACATTAAAATTATTTCTTAATATTTCTTCTATATCATCAAGGTTAGATTGAATGAATATATCCAAGTCATCTAAGGCTCTAGAATGCTCTTTTAAGTAAAAAAGAGCGGCAAAACCGCCCTCAATGCAAAAATTAATATTATTGTCTAACAACACTTTAATTATTTCAAAATATTTAATTTTTCTATCTTTCATGAACATCAAATATAAATAGAAAATAAATAAAGTTAGTTAAAGCAATATCCTTATTAACGAATATCTAAGAGGCCAAGCAAACCGACCATTTCAAAAATAT
>CAJOOD010000036.1 GCA_905236085.1 uncultured Bacilli bacterium | reverse complement strand
TTTGACTTTTTGCAGTTAAGGGAAGCAGTATTTAAATAAAGTCTCGATTCAGTCGAGATTTTTTATAATCACACCCCTTTATATTGTTGTAGCAAATTCTTCTATTTTGGATCGATAGATTAAACCTCACCTCTTTTAAACGCGGATATATATTACAATCGATATTGACATTATTAATGATGAAAATCGAGTTTGTGGAAAAAATGCATGAACTTTATCTAATGATAAAGAATATATTGCTGAATAATATAACCTAGATGTCATTATTTCTCTTGGCTACCTAGTCAAATCTAAATATTAATCAATTCCGCGATAGGATATGATTAGAGATATATAATAACTGATAATTAATAGAATATTATCAGCGTAAGCATTAATAAACTTTACTTTATATATTCAAAAGTATAGTTTAGACATGTTTATCTTGCATGTTAATATTTTATGTATTATTTTTTAAGTGAAGAACATCATATACATAAATAAAATAACAAGGAGTCCTATTATGAAAGAAGAATTATTAAAAGGATTAAGCGAAGAACAAATCGCTAAATTAAAAGAATGCAAAGATCAAGAAGAAATGTTAGCCGCTGCTAAAGAAGAAGGTGTCGAACTTACTGATGAACAACTTGACGCTGTAAGTGGTGGCGGATGCGAAGATGATGAATGTCCATATTGCAGAGGAAAAGGCGTCAAAATAGGCGATGATTTATGGGAATGTACCAGTTGCAAAGGGCGTTATAACGGCAAAAAATGGTAATTAATTAATTTAACCCTTATCATTATAAAATCTCTTTTCTATGTTAGAAACAAATAAAGTTTCTTACATTTTTAAGAGATCTTTTTAAATGTTCAATAACATTTGATAGGGCCAAATAGCTATCAAATCATGTGATAATGGAGATGGGTTTGGTGTGTTTTCATATGTTAATTGATGGGCAGGAATAGGGGATAATGTCTATGCTTTTGATTATAGAATCTATAAACAAAAAGTGATAAGATAACACTAAGCATTTCATACGGCAATTGAACAGTCTTAAACATTAATGGCGTGATTTGGAGGAAGCTTATGATTTTAGAAAATAATGGCGGCAAGTTGAAATCAGTTTCAGAAGTTAATTTTAAATTAGAAAAGGACATACAAGAATTAGTAGAAAAGAATATGGAAACTTTGCTGGGATATGAGTTCTTAAAGACAGAGTTTCCGATTGACAATTTTAGATTTGATTCCGTAGCGTTTGACAAAGAAAATGATGCATTTGTTATCGTTGAATATAAAAAAGGAAAAAATGAAAGCTTAGTCGACCAAGGATTAGCGTATCTAAACACTCTATTAACTCGCAAAGCTGAACTTGTACTTCTTTATAATGAAATTAAAAAGAAATCGAAACTTGCTAAAGATTTTGACTGGTCTCAAACAAAATTAGTATTTGTTTCACCAAGATTTACTGAATATCAACTCAAATCAGTGTCATTTAAGAATTTTGCTAATTTCCACCTATATGAAATAAGGCAATATTCTAATGGTTTTATTCAATTTGCAGAAAAAGAAGTTGAAAGAGATTTCGAAGCAAACTTAGTAGGAACTCAAAATAGCGCGATTGAGAAAATCGGAAAAGAAATAGTAGTGTACACTGAAGAAGAACATTTAAAAAAGACAAACGAGGAAATTAAAGAACTTTATACACTTCTAAAAGGAAAGATTCTTGAACTTGGAGAAATTAAGATTGAGCCAAAGAAAAATTATATTGCCTTTAAAGCTGCTACAAATGTTTGTGATTTAATCATTAAACAAAGCAAAATTACAGTTATGATTAATCTTTATAAAGGTGAATTACAAGACAAAAATAAATTTTGCACTTTAATGAAGCACAATGATGGATCCAAAATAGGCCACTGGGGGAACGGAGATTATAAATGCGATATCTCCAAAGAAGAAGAATTAGATTACCTCATGACTTTAATTAGACAATCGTATAATAAGAATTTGTAAATCCTTAGCGGGATGCAATCATAATTATTTGAAAATAATTTTTTAGATGATTTCTCTATAGAAGATGGCTACATTTACATGAGAAAAATATAAATGGCCACAACTTGGCCAATATTTCTAAAAGAAATAGAAGAATAGATATAAAAGTGTTATAATCAGTCATGTGAATCACGAGGGCATAGATGGCATACGCTGAAGCAGTTAAAATATTAAGAAAGAAAATGCTTTTAACGCAAATGGAGATGGCTGAAGAACTCGATGTTGCTTTTATAAGCATTAATCGCTGGGAAAAAGGACATTGTGAGCCAACCATGAAAGCAAAAAGAAAACTTGCTCCGTTATTTGATAAATACAGTATTGAGGTATTGAACAAATACCATATCTTCCAAGAAAATATATTGAATAACTATATTCACCAGTTCTTTGTTAATGAGTCATTGGGCTCAAAACTCAATTTGGAAGACGAAGAAATCAAAAGACAATATAGAAATAGTTTCGACTGGTTCGGATTTGGCTTGGATAATGATATTGAACCAGAAATCAAGATTCCAGAAAGAGGTAGCATTTAGTTGACTATGTTGGGTATCAACTTAATTCTATGGCAGATGATATGGGCCAAAATGTTGATAAAATTCAATCAGAAGAGGTGGAAGATGACTCGGCTATTGGCATGTCATCAAAATCAGAAAAAGATTTGAGCGAAGGCAAAAAAGTATCTGATTTGGATAGAATCAAGGAAATCCTTGTAGGTGAACAACGTGGTATGAAAGCTGCTAAGATTGCCGACTTATTAGACATGTCTAAAAAAGAAATTAATAGAATACTTTACGCTAATAAAGATTTGTTTGTTTCTGATCTTTTTAAGAATTGGAAATTAAAATAGGGGAGAATAATATGGAGCAAGTAATTGTTAAACAAGAAGAACTAATATCTGAAGCTAAGGGAATAGCTAAATCCATGCTTAAAAAAGGTAAAGAAGAAGTAGAAAAAAGACTTCCTGAGATTTTAAGTAATAATGCCACTCTTGGTGTAGCGGTTTGTAAAGAATTAATTGAAATAGTAAAAGAATCAATAAAAGGAAAAAGCGAAAATCAAAAAGAATTCATGGCCTTATGCAATAATGTTATCGCTAGTTGTGAAAGCGCATTAAAAGATGGTGAGATTAGCGAGGAAGAAAGATTAATTATTCAAGAAAGAATAAATTATGTGATTGAAAAAGCTGATGAATCAAATAAAACATATCAAAAACACAAGAAAGATATGGCTCTTGCGGGAATGGGTGGCTTAACCGTTTTAGGAATAGTTAGTATTATCGCATCCGCTTTAAGCAAATCCACTAAGAAATAATATTCGCGAAAAAAACAAAGTCTTCTATGAAAGGAGGCTTTTTAAATGGATAATGCTAAGAAGGTCTTAATGGCGGTTATCTCTTTCGCGGGTGCTATTTATGGATTATATGAATTCTATAAAGAACATGAATCTGAAATTAAAGAAATAGTGGATCCCTTAATTAAGGCATGTCAAGAGATTAAAGACATTAAGTTAATAGAGGAATAGAAACATCAAGCATCCTATGGGTGCTTTTTGTTTTATTCGCAAAATAATCAAATTCTGATATGGAATTAATTTTCCACCACGCGTTAAAGGAGGAATATATATAAATGAATAACGCAACTAAATTATTATTTCTAGATTATTGGGCCAGCAAAGTAGATCCAAATTATGAATACGCTGTGATTCAATATGAAAAAGATAAGGATGGCTATTTTATCGTTGAAGCTACATTACCTTATTATGATAAGATTATCACTAATAAGTCTAAGAAACTTATCGTAGCCTTATTAGATGTAGTTAACAAATCATATCAAGTCATAAATAAATTAATGGATGATAATCCTCATCTACGTATAGAGAATAAATATGTAGATGGTCATTGGGACATAGTTATGGATAAAGATGGGGAAGGTTATAGTGTTGTTCAAAGCGATAAATATCAAGAAGAAACAGATGAGATTATTAAAAGTCTATCTAAGGCGTTAAGCGATCATGCTGAAGCGATATTACATCTGATATCCCGCTACATCGGTAATACTGATTTAGCCTATTTCCATATCTTTGATAAGAGGTTATTTGGTAATGATAATAAGGAAATCATTAAAAATGTTGGACTTTTGATGGGAAAATTGCATAAAGAACACGCTTATAATTCTAAGATATTTATATCTGGTAATAGTGTAATATCATTTGGATTTAAGTTGGATATTAGATGATAACTTAATGGGGCTATTCGAAAACCTATAGGTGAGTAGACAGCTCCTTTTATTTTGCACTTTAAGGCATCATATTGTTTCATTGAATCTGTATAATATAAATCTAATGTTTTCTATGATATCTAAAGATGCTAAAATACCTTTGGAATTCCTCATAATTCCCTCCCTTCAATAGTTTTAGTTAGCGTCAGCGGTTATCTCGCTTGTTACCAATAAGTTATATCCAGCAAAAGATAAGTCTTCTTC
>CAJOOD010000035.1 GCA_905236085.1 uncultured Bacilli bacterium | reverse complement strand
TAAATTAGGTTTAAAACTTGCTCCAATTGTCATTACTGAAGCGGGATTTGCTGCGGATTTAGGTGCAGAAAAGTTCTTAGATATCAAATGTCGAGTTGGCAATTTACATCCTGATTGTGTTGTTATGGTGGCCACTATTAGAGCCCTTAAAATGCACGGAGGAGTTAAATTTGAAGATGTTGATAAAGAAAATGTCGAAGCGTTGAAATTAGGATTTGCTAATTTAAAACAACATATAGAGAATATCAACAAATATGGTTTACCATGCGTCATTTGTATCAACCACTTTGCTAGCGATACAGAAAAAGAAACCAAAGCATTAAATGATTGGTGTTTAGACAATGATTATGAAGTGGCTTATTGTGATGCTTTCCAAAAAGGTGGAGATGGGGCTATTGAATTAGCAAGATTAGTTAAGAAAACGTTAGAAACTAAAAAAGCTGATTTCCATTATCTATATGATGAAAAATTGCCAATTAAAGAAAAAATATCCAAAATTTGCAAAGAAATATATCGTGCGGATGATGTAGAATATTCCAAAGAAGCCTTAGAACAAATTGAATTCTACAATTCTTTAGGCTATGACAAAACTCCTATTTGTATTGCTAAAACACCTCAATCATTTACTGATGACGCAAATATTTTAGGGGCTCCAAGAGGATTTAATATTCATGTTAAAGAAGTCAGATTATCCGCTGGTGCAGGTTTTATTGTTCCACTAACTGGTTCAATTATGACCATGCCTGGTCTTCCTAAAGTTCCTGCTGCTGTTAAAATGGAGGATGAAGACATTTAATGGAAACTCTTCAATATGATTTATATGATATTGTTGAGATGAAGAAATATCATCCATGTGCTAATAGAAGCAAATTATTTCAGGTTGTAAGACTTGGCGCGGATTTAAAAATCATGTGTCTTGGATGTGGAAATGTAATTATCATGCCTAGAGACGTTTTTAATCATAAGATTAAAAGAATCGTTTCTCATGAAACAGAAATTAAAAAAATTGAAAAAAATTAAAAAAATTTTGTACATTTTGCGATTTGGCCTCCTATGAAATAATAGGGGGCTTTATTTATGATAAGCGTAAAAAATGTATCAAGAATATATTATAACAACAAAGAACCTTTTTATGCCTTACGGGATTTTTCATATGAATTTCCTGATCATGGGTTATTTTGCATATGTGGCAAGTCAGGATCCGGCAAAACAACTCTAGCTAATATCATTACACTTGTTGATAAACCTTCTAGAGGCAGAGTCGAGATAAAAGGAACAGATATAAGTAAACTAAAAGCCAAAAATTTAGAAAGATTTAGACTAAATAATATTGGTATCATTTTTCAAAACTATCATCTCTTAATAGAAGAAACACCGCTTTATAACGTTATGCTGCCCCTTTTAATCAAAGGCGAAAGTGAATATAGAGCTAAAAGAAAAGCCTCTATTCAACTAAAAGAGATGAATATTGATGATAAATTATTTAATAATAAAGCAAAGAATTTATCTGGTGGTGAAATGCAAAGAGTAGCTATTGCTAGAGCTCTTATAAATAATCCTAATATAATAATCGCTGATGAACCAACAGGAGCCTTAGATGAAGCAAATTCTATAAAAACAATGGAGATTCTAAGGGAAATTTCTAAAACAAAATTAGTTATTACTATTTCTCATAATGAAAAATTAGTGGAAAGATTTGCTGATGAAATAATCTATTTAAAGGATGGCCAGCTTGATAAAACAGCAAAAATAAATCATAAAAGAATGGAAGTAAGCAGAAGGAAAAACGATAAACCTGAAAAGAAAGGATTAAATTTTTGGGAATATAAAAAAGGTATAAAGAATTTATCAATTCATGCATCTAAAAATATCATCTCTATCTTTTCACTAATCTTTTCAGTTGTCTCACTGATAATGATATTTGGTTTTTATGAAGGCTCACAAACGGCGATAAAGGAAGTTAGTAATCGCCAATTTGATTATGGATCAGCGACCATAGCTAAAGTTGTATCTTTAAGCAAAAATAATTCATCACTCAAATTAAAGAAATCGATAAGGATGAATAATTATGAATTAGAATTTATCAGAAATGATTTATTGGATTATCAAATAGAATATAACTTTGATGCCTTAATTAATGAATATCCGATAATGCGATACGAAGATGATGTTCTATCTACTTTTTCATTTAAACCTATTTATGATTATCAAGGAAGTTATATGAACGATTCGTTAATAATACGAGGAAATGTTCCATATAACGACCCATATGGAATCATAGTTAATGATGTAGCGGAAGAGTATTTAAAATCTACTTATCATGTATCTTCAGTGATAGGAATTAATATAAAAATCGATGTCGAAAAAGAATTCTATTACTATTACATGGATGAAGATGTAGAAAAATCAATATTAGATACTTTTGCATATGATAAAACTTTTACTATTTATGGGGTATGCAATGAATTTTCCTTTTTGAATACCCCTAAGATTTATTATAACTATTCCACGTTATTAAATTATTTCTCTGATACAGTTTTAAACAATTTATCTGAATATTATGAAAGAGATATCACTTGGTATGATTATATTGCAGATAGTGCAAATGACAGCGCTTTATCTAGTTATTCACATCGAATATTTTTAAAGAATTCTTCTAATATCAGCAATCTAGATAATCTAATAGAAAAATACAACGAAAATAATTACATATATATAGAATCTTCTGCTTATACGGTTAAAAGTAGTTTTAGCCAATTAATTAATGCTTCAACTCTGGGGGTAGGGATGTTTGTCGCTATTGCATTAATCGGCGCTATATTAATCATAGGTATATCCTCATATTCTTCTTTTGTTTTTGAAAAGAAAAACAATGCGATTATGTCAGTATTAGGAGCAAGCAGAGAAAGTATAGATAAAATCTATATTTTTGAAAACATTATTGTTGGACTAATAGGCGCTGTTTCTTCAATCATTATAAGTTTTTTAGTCGAAGAACCTTTAAATAAATTATTAAAATATTTTTTCAATATAGATGGTTTAATCAAGGTACCATTTTTCACTTTTTTTGATAGCAAATATTTATTTATAAGTTTAATCATTTTAGCAGTCTTAGTGATAAGTATTTTTTCCACTTGGATACCATTAATGTTTGCTAAAAAGATATCGATAAAGGAGGAATTAAATCAAGAATGATAACTGTAAGAAAATTAAATAAAACATTTAAAAAGCAAAGAGTTTTAAAAGATATAGATGCTAAATTCCCAGATACTGGATTGGTGTTTATTTTAGGACCATCTGGCTGTGGCAAGACTACTTTTTTAAATTGCTTATCAGGTTTAATAGATTATGATGGCGAAATATATTTAGACAATACATCACTTAATAAATTAGGAGAAAAAGAAAAATCAGAATTTAGAATGCGAAGAATGGGCTTTGTGTTTCAAGATTTTAAATTATTTAGTTTTTTAACCGTTGGCGAAAACATTGCCTTTACTTATGAATGCTCACACAGCGGACAGAAAATTATCAAAAAAAGAAAAATTAAAGATCTTTTAGAAATAGTGGGATTGAGTGAAAAAGAAACCGCGATAGTAAAGAATTTAAGTGGTGGTCAAAAACAAAGAGTAGCCATCGCTAGAGCCATAGTTAATAACCCAGACATAGTTTTGTGCGATGAGCCGACTGGTTCTTTAGATTCTAACAACAGCAAAAAAGTCATGGATATTTTAAAAATAATATCTAGAGAATGTTTAGTAATAGTGGTTTCTCACGATGAAGACCTAGCTAAGGAATACGCTAGTCAGATAATCTATATGAAAGATGGAGAAATAAATAAAACAGTAGATTATCAAAGAGAAGAAAGCAAAAAACATTTAATATTATATAAAGAATCATATACTCCAAAGAAAACAGTTTTATCCCTGTCATTTTTAAAAAACCATACCAAATCCTGCTTAAAAAATCGGAAATTCCGTTCTTTAATGACTAATTTTATCACTTCTATGGGGCTCATCGGCGTGGGTATGTCTATTGTTTTAAGTGATACCATTTCTTCTAATATTGTTGATGCTTATTCCACTCTTATTTCCGCAAATCAAATCATCGCGACAAATAAGGAAGAAAAAGCCAGTAATTATGTTAGAAAAAGT
>CAJOOD010000034.1 GCA_905236085.1 uncultured Bacilli bacterium | reverse complement strand
CAATTGAATGGTGTAATCGATAATAAAGTCTTGCAAGAATTTAAAATAATATTAATATAAATCTTGGGAGCTGAGTGAACTCGGCTGAGAGGAGTATTGTAATACTCGACCACACCTGATCTAGGTAATGCTAGCGGAGGGAAATTTTTATTTTCGTGTCCCTCCGTTTAGATGGAGGATTTTTTATGGAAGAAAAAGAAAATAAGATTAATATCACTTTAATAGCCTCGTTAGCCTTTTCTTTGTTTTCATTTATTGGTTTATTAATATCTTTTGTTAATTACCACCCTGTTGAATACGATCCAGTTAATTGGGCATTTAGTGAAGCCGGTTCAAGAGTAGCTCTTAAATTTGGAGATTTCATCTCAACTTCTTGGCCGTTTATTATTTTATATTCACTAGTGGCAATCTCGGTTATTTTGCTTGCAATTTCTATAAAATATAGAAAAGTTGGCACTATCGCAATTGTTCTTTTATTGCTATGCGGAACGATGTTCTTATTATCTAATAGTTTCTTTGCCTATGCCAAAGCGCTCGCTTCATTTAATGTTTACGCTGAAGATGTTGGTAATGAATATAAGTTCTGGTTCATTCAAAATTATATTTTAGTCGCTGATTCTAGATTAGAAGTAGGAGCAATATTGGCCTCAGTATTTTGTTTCTTAGGTGGTTTAACTGCCTTTGTTAATTATTTTTCTAAAGAATCAATCGATGTTAAAGAAATGGTGGAAATGGCCATTTTGGTGGCCACGGCGATTGTCATCGATGTCATTGTTCATTTCATTCCTAACATTCCTGGACAAGTTGGTTCTGTCTCATTTGCTACTTTGCCATTGTTCATCATTGCTTTAAGGCATGGACCTGTTAAAGGATTTTTGTGTGCATCATTTATCTATGGGTTGATTACTTGCTTAACTGACGGCTATGGAATTTGGCTCTATATATTAGATTATTTTGTAGCTTTTTCTGGCGTCGCTATTATTGGATTCTTCAAGAAACAAATACTCGAAAACGGAAAAGATACCTACAATTTGAAGGGAATTTTGCTAATTATCCTATCAGTTGTACTTGCAGGATTTGTTAGATTAATTGGTTCAGGTGCTTCATCTATTTTAAATTACAATTATACTTTTGGAGCGGCTCTTACGGTTAACTCTTTATATATTGGTTTATCCGCTGTTATTACTGGAGCAATGCTTGTTGCCTTATATCGTCCACTCCTAGTTATCAATAAGAGATATCCTGCTGGTAGATAACATTTTTATCACTATATTTTGAAATATACCTCTGCTTGTGTTTTAATATCTATTAAACCGGAGGTATTTTTTATGCCAGAAGATAGAGTAAACAATGAAGTATTAAATGAATTGATGGAAAACGCAGAAGAAGAAAAAATTCAATTCTCATTTAAAAGAAATGATAATTATCAACAAATAATCACTGATGTTGAAAACAAAAGACAAGACATTCATGTAAAATTTAAAAAATCAAAACGCTTAAGCAATATCGTAACACTTATTGCTATCGCTTTGATTATTGGAGCCTTTATATTAATTGTTCAACCTGAACCATTAAAATATGTAGGTTATGGCGTTGGTGGTGCAGCATTAGTAGGAATGTTAGTATTTTATTTTTTAAATAAATCTAAATTTCCAAGCGCAACAAAAGATTATATTAAAGATATTACTGAATTGATGAATTCTTATGCTTTCCACGATGAAAGACTAGATAAACTATATTTAGATCCTAATGAAAAGATTGATCAATACGCTGTTACTGGTGATAGAGTTTATAAAAACGTTTCCCGTACTGGTTCTAGAGGTGTAGTACATGGAAAATACGAAGGTGAAAATTTTACCGTTGGTGAATTAGCGGCTTATATTAGAACTGATAAAAGACAAGAAGAACCATTATTCGTCGGTAAGTATTTATCCACTTATAACAATTATCAATTCGACGGAAGAGTACTCATCCAATTAAAGAGCAAGACTAAGGTCATTGATTCTCCTAATGATTTAGATGATTTAGTTAATGCTAAAGAAGACGATGATATGGTTATTTATGCTTCTAAGAACATAGATTATAAAGATGTTGCGGATTCATTATTCTTAAGCAAATTAAGAAGAATTTCCGTCGAAAACCACTTAATTAATTTAAATTTGGTGATTTGGGGCGGTCATACCGCAGTCTATATGAGCTTTGATGACGCCACGATGGTATTACCATTTGAAAACCAATTTGATGGTACTGCCTTAAAACAATATCAAGAAGTATTAATGCAAGCATTTGAATTAGTATCTTCCTTGTTTACTAAAAAAGTCATCGCTTCTAAACCAGCTTCAGAAATTAAAGAAGAAGCAGAAAAGGAAGAGAAAAACCAAGAAGAAACCCCTGAAGTCAAAGAAGAAAAACCTGCTTCAGAAGAAGGAGATAAGTAATTAGGAGCGGATGCGCTCCTTTTTCTATACAAAAATATTAATAAATTATAAATTTAGTAATATAATGAAAAAAGGTCAAAGATATGAGCTACTTTAGACGCTGGATTGAAATCAAATCTTATAAACATGATGGAAAACTTCACCGTATCTGGGATAGAGGATTAGTCCTAGAAGATAATGAAGATTTTATTGTCGTGGCTTCTAAACGTGCGAAAGTTGTGGAATCTAATGGCCGTAAATGGTTCACCAAAGAACCAGCGGTCACCATATTCTCTAAGAAGGAATGGTATAATGTCATATGTATGCTTAAGAGTGAAGGCGTGACATATTATTGCAATATCGCCTCTCCTGCCCTTGTGGAAAAAAACACAATTAAATACATCGATTATGACCTAGATATTAAATTATTCGCTAATAATTCCATCAAGGTTTTAGACGAGAAAGAATATCAAAATCATAAGCGATTCTACGATTATTCTAAAGAATTAGATAAAGTTCTTAAATACGAATTAGCTAATATTCGTCAAAAAATGGAAGCTAGAAAATTCCCATTCTCCGATAATAAAATTGTTAAATTCTATCAAGATTTTGAAGAAGCATTAAAAGAAGATAAATAACATGGAAATAAAAATCAAATCATTATCATCATTAGACTCTATTGCGATTGGTAACATTATCGCCTCACATTGTTATAAAGGACTAGTTATAACCTTAACTGGAGATTTAGGTGCGGGTAAAACTACCTTAGTAGGAGGTATAGCTCAAGGTCTAGGAATTAAAGAGAAAGTTACTTCTCCTACCTTTAACATACTTAAATGTTATTTCCATAAACCCTTAGATTTATATCATATTGATGCCTATCGCTTAGAAGACGGGACTAATAAGGATATTGGTTTAGAAGAATTTATTGAAGGCAATGGAGTTTGTGTCATCGAATGGCCTAATTTCATTGAAGAAATGATTCCTGAAGAAAAACTTAATATTGAGATTCATAATTTAGGCGATGATAAAAGAGAATTGATATTAACCACCAAGATTAAAGAATTAGAATTGTTATTAACACAATTATGGAGCAATCAAAATGTATAGCGTGATATTAGATTCATCAAATGTGGATTTGCTTGTCGCTATCGCTGAAGATGATAAACTCATAGATGTGACTTGTTATGAAGCATGGCAAAGACAATCAGAGATGATGGTTGTTGAACTAGAGAAAATATTTAAGAAAAACAACATCGATAAATCCAATATCAAGGACATATTATGTGGAATTGGTCCAGGTTCATATACAGGGGTTAGAATCTCATTAACCATTGCAAAAACCGCATCTTTTGCTCTAAATATTCCAGTTTATCCGATTTCTTCATTAAGAATGTTAAGAGATGGAGATAAGCCATCTATATGCCTAATTAATGCGAGAAGCAAGAGATCATATATCGGAGTATATGAGGGTAAAGATATCATATTAAAAGATACGATATTTACCAATGATGAGGTCTTGGATTACATCAAGAATCATCCAGATTATAGTGTCTGTGGAGATACTGAATATTTGGGTATTAAAGGTCATAGATCTAATGCCGCTATTGAGATGATAGCGATTAAAAAATATACTGAACCGATGTTAGACACATTGGGTTTAAAGCCGGTCTATTTGAAAGATTAATTATGGAAATATTAAAAGCTAAAATAGAGGACTTAGAGGCTATTAAGGCATTAGAAGATAAATGCTTCAAACATCCATATAGTAAAAAAGATTTGGAATATGAGATGTTTGAAAATCCTGTTGCTAATTTCTTAATTCTTAAAGAAAACGGGGAAATTGCGGGGTTTATTGATTATTGGATTACATTTGATTCATCAACTGTAGCCCAAATATGCGTCGATACTAAATATCGTAGAAAAGGCTTAGCCACCTCTTTAGCAAAATATATGATTGATGATTTAAAAAGAAATGAAGTCTTAGCTTCCACTCTAGAAGTTAGGAAATCAAATATTGAAGCCCAATCATTTTATAAGAGCTTAGGTTATTATCAAGTAGTGGTTAAAGAGAATTATTATGTCGATGGTGAAGATGCCATCTATATGTTATTGGAGGTTGTCAATGTCTAAAACAATTCTTGCAATTGAATCTAGTTGTGATGAGACAGCGTGTGCAATTGTACGCGATGATGTTTTATTATCTAACATTGTCTCCACCCAAATAGAAGTACATACCAAATATGGTGGAGTCATGCCAGAAATAGCATCTAGATTGCATGCTGAAAACATCACCATCGTTATTAAAGAAGCTTTAGAAAAAGCCAATTTAACCCTAGATGATATCGATGCTTTCGCGGTTACTAGAGGTCCAGGATTAATCGGAGCCCTACATGTAGGTATACAAGCCATTAAAACTTTATCGCTTCTATATAACAAGCCATTAATTCCTGTTCATCACCTTGCTGGCCATATTTACGCTAATGAATATGTTGGAGAACTTAAATTTCCTCTTCTTGCTGTTGTTGTAAGTGGAGGTAATACTGAACTAGTTTTAATGAAAGATGAACTAGAATTTGAAATCATTGGAAGAACTAAAGATGATGCGATTGGTGAATGCTTTGATAAAGTTGCTAGAGTATTAGGTCTACCTTATCCAGGTGGTATTCCTATTGATAAGAACGCTAAACTAGGAAAACATACATATAAATTACCTGTTCCATTACATGATGGTTCATATAATTTTTCATATTCTGGATTAAAGACTTCTGTCATTAATTTAGTTCATAAATTAGAACAAAACGGGGAAGAAGTTAATATCAATGATATGTGTAAATCTTTCCAAGATACCGCGGTTGGCATGGTCATAGATAGAAGCATTAAAGCCGCGAAAGATTTCAATGTTAAACAAATAGTTTTAGCGGGAGGAGTGTCCGCTAATTCGTACTTAAGAGAAGAAATGCAAAAAGAAGCTAAAAGAATAGGGGTGGATATCATCATTCCACCGATGTGGTGCTGTACTGATAATGCGGCTATGATCGCTAAAGTAGCTTCTAGATTATATGATAGAAAAGTCTTTGCTCCATTAGATATCTCAGTGGACCCTAACTGGGAAATTGAAGATTATTTAAAATTCTAATTGATTAGAATTATTAACATTGCTTATAATTTTTATACACATCATAAGGAGGTCATTATGGATTGCACTTATTTAACAAATTATGAATTGTATGATATTATCGCCGGTGGCGATAAAGAAGAGTTAGCCTCTTTAAACCTAATTGAATTACAAGGATGGGTTAGAACTAATAGAGATAATGGTTCTATTGGCTTCATTGAATTTAATGATGGAACATATTTTAAAAACCTACAATTAGTCTATTTCAAAGAAAATAATGGAGATTTGTATGAAAAAATCAAAGCGGTCAGGACTGGCGCGGCGATTAAAGTCATTGGCAAATTTGTCTTAACACCAGAAAACAAACAACCATTTGAAATTCAAGTTCAAGAATATGAATTATTAGGGGATGTTGATGAAGATTATCCTTTACAAAAGAAAAGACATTCATTCGAATTCTTAAGAGAAATTGCTCACCTTAGACCACGCACTAATACTTTCTATGCTGTTTATCGTGTTAGAAGTGTCTTATCCATGGCTATCCATGAATTCTTCCAATCTAGAGGATTTGTTTATGTTCACACTCCAATCATCACCGGTAACGATGCTGAAGGAGCAGGACAAGTATTTGATGTCACCACTAAAGGAAAAGATCCAAATGCCTTCTTTGGTAGACCAGTCAACTTAACTGTTTCTGGACAATTACATGTCGAACCATTTGCTTTAGCGTTTAGAGATGTTTATACTTTTGGTCCAACATTCCGCGCGGAGAATTCTAATACTCCTAGACACGCCGCAGAATTCTGGATGATTGAACCAGAAATTGCATTCGCCGATTTAAATGATGATATGCAATTAATTGAAGACTGCATTAAATTCTGTATTGATTATGTTCAAACAGCTTGTCCAGAAGAGATGGAATTCTTCAACAATTTCATCGATAAAGATGTCAAAAACAGGCTAAATCACGTATTAAATTCTGAATTTAGAAGAATGAGTTACACAGAAGCTATTGAAATTCTTAAAAAAGCTGTCGCCGATGGACATAAATTTGATAACTCCAAAATTGAATGGGGCATGGACTTACAATCGGAGCATGAAAGATATATCACCGAGCAAGTGGTTAATGGTCCAGTATTCTTAATTGATTATCCAAAAGAAATCAAAGCCTTCTATATGAGACAAAATGATGATGGTAAAACGGTCGCAGCTTGTGACTTGTTAGTCCCAGGTGTTGGCGAATTAGTCGGCGGTAGCCAAAGAGAAGAAAGATATGATGTTTTAAAAGCTAAGATGGATGAAATGGGTATTACTGAATCTTTGCAATGGTATTTAGATACCAGAAGATATGGCGGCTGCAAACACGCTGGATTTGGTATCGGCTTTGATAGATTATTAATGTATATGACAGGAGTAAATAATATTCGTGATTCTGAACCATATCCAAGAACTGCGAATAATATCAAATTTTAATTATGTTACCAGAAGACAATAAAAAAGAAATCTCCCGAAGGAGATTATATTACTTACTAATCGGTATTGATGTTGCCTTATTAATCTACTTAGTAATTGAATTATTTGTAGTATTCACATCACGTTGATTGTTATTAATATTATTAGCGTTAGCCTCGTTCATGTTAAATGTATCGAGGCTTTTTTTATAAATGCTATCGCTTAATTTATACATTCTAATCGTTCTAGAGATAAGACATTGTAATTGGATTAAATACCATATAGCTCCGATGAGGAATAACGGAGCAAAGATATAAGAATATATAGCTTCCCATTCAAAATGAGGAGTGTTAGCTAATGGAGGCCAATTAGAGATGATTCTTATTCCAAAGAAATTAGAATAAATAGATTCATCATTAAAATTCCAAGTAAATAATAGGGTGGTGAATCCTTGTTTCTCATTATCAAAGATATTATAAGACCAATTATTTACCGACTCCACGACGAATAATAAAGCAAAGGCTGCGATCAAAAATAGCAGCGGAACTAAGGCCTTTTTGAAAAATCTTCGCCAATTCTTCTTTCTAGCGACCTTTAAAAAATGTCTCTTATTATCCACAACTTTAGTGACGACAACATCATGCATCATCTCATCCATCTTCTTGCCTTGCCAACGCATGACTCTGGTAATTAATAGACCGATATAGCCCACTAAAACGATTAACAAAATAAGCACTAATAAGATAGCGATAATAATTCTTTTATCATTTTCTGTTAATTTAACGAGGACATTAATCATCATCATAATCCTCCGCGTGCGATATTATATCTACTCCGCCACTATCTTCTTCAAAATAATTATCATCATCATTGGTGTTGATATATATATCTTCTTTAAATTCCTTTTCATATGGAATTTGATCTTCTGCTTCTTCTTTAATTTCTTCACTTTCAATATTAACTTCTTCGTGGCTTTCTTCTCTATTTAAAACATTATCATCAAACATATCCTCTAATGGAGGTTCTTCTTCTACGATTGAAGATTCATGAATCGGCTCTTCACTTGGTTCATTTTCTATTTCTGGTTCAAAAGGAATTTCTGGTTCAGGAATTGGTTCTGGCTCTGGTTCAAAAATAGGAGTGTTAACGATGCTAACTTCTTCTTGTATAGGTTTAATTTCTTCCTTGGTTTCTTCTTTTTCTTCCTCTTTAACTTCAGGAGTATCAGGAATAAGTCCTAAACGCTTTTTAGCTTCGATATCTTCTGGTAAGTCACCAAAAGCATTCCCACCTTTAAAGAAAATAACGATAGCTTTTACGCCAATGACGATAAAACTAAATAAAGAAATAACAAAATAGACCGCTAAACCGAGAATGAGTAGAGGTAGAGCGATGATATAGAGTAATCCTTTAGCAAATGTCTTTAAAAAGTTAACCATAATTTCTATTCAAGTGTATTAATTTTATCTTTATTATTTCTACATAACAAACATTTGTTTATAAATGTTTTGACAGTGATTAAAAATTCTAATATTCCAAACAATAATAACTGGTATGGATTGGGAATATATTGATAAGAAATTAATAACGCTAATAAGGAAATGAAGACAACGATTCCATCGATAATAATAGAAATCAATTTACGTGAAGCTATGTCTAAAGAGATGAAATATATAGTTATCATTAAAGATATAATCATCATCAAATAAGAAATTGGTAAGTAAATAAATGCGAATAAAGTTAATAATCCTAATAACACTACATTAATAATGATATTTAGCCACATGAAATCATTATTCTCTTCTACGCTTTGATTAAATTTCTTTATTTCTTCTTTAATTATCATGTACGAAATAGTGGATTGGATTAAAGCAATGATAAATATAAATGAAGGAGTGATGACATCTAGATAGATAAAATCCCCTAAGGCAAAGGCGTTTGCGAAGGTATCAATGATATTAAATCCATAAATTAATTGAATCAATGGAATGGAAGCATAAGAAAATCCAAAATAGATAATACTTGGTCCTAATATCAAATAGAGTAATGGAAATTTATATATCGCAAATAATCCAAATACAAAGCCTGATATCATAGATGGAATGACATAGAATAAGGTATCAGAAAAATTCCATAAAGTGCAGACCATACATAAGCCAGTCGTAGCCAAAAAGTACAGCAAAAAGTACCTCTTTTTACAGAAAATGGTCACTAAGACCGATGTTAGAGGTAAGATAAAAATCATTAAAATCACTAAAAAAGGGATAAAGGTTGTAAGCAAAACAAAGACAACATTTATGGCCGCCATAAGGGACATAAAGGCGATGTTTTGAATTAAAGTTGTCCTTTTTTTGAACCTAGAAAACATATATCTCTATTATATTGCTTTGAAACTTTTTTAAAAAATTTTTGTCAATTTTCATTTTTCGCGGATATAAGAGAATATGAGGAAAAAAATTTTATTACTTGCCGGATTAGTCGTTACACCGTTGCTGGTTGCCTGTACTTCTAATGAGCAAGAAAACAATTTATCAACCAGTATTAACTATGATTATGATATGGTCAGCGATTATCATATCTCCTTTCAAGACATCTTGTCGCAAGAAGATGATGAATATTTCGCCTATATCTATTCCAAATCATGTCGTCATTGTATGAATATCAAAAACGAAGTGATTGAATTTGCGTTAGGAGGTCATTATCCTTTGTATTTTGTTACTTACAGCAATGAAATTAAAGTCACTAGAGATATCGATTCCACGATTGGGGCTAAAGATGTAAACGATATTGCTATTTTAGGGACTCCCACTTTATTACAAATAGAAAATGCCTCTTTAATAATGAACGTCGCAGGAGAGGAGGATGTGCTCGATGTCTTAAATTCTTATAAAAAATAAAAGACTTTAATTGATAGAATATATTTTTAATGGTAATATATTGCTAGCAATATATGAATTACGAGAACGAACTTAATCAAAAACAATATGAAGCCGTAACATCTACCAGCCAATATTTACGTATTGTCGCCGGCGCTGGTTCTGGTAAGACTAGAGTCTTGACCTATAGAATTGCATATCTCATTGATAGAGTGCAAATTAGGCCATGGAAGATTTTAGCTTTTACCTTTACTAATAAAGTGGCCGCGGAGATGAAAGAAAGGGCTTTAAAATTAGTTCCAGGTGTTGCTGGTAATCAATTAACCATTAAAACATTCCATTCTTTTGCCGCGATGTTTTTAAGAAGAGAAATATCAGTCTTAGGTTATCCTGCTTCTTTTACTATCTTAGATGAAGAAGATCAATTAAAGATGATTAAAGATATCTGCGTAGAAATGGGTTATAAAAAGAGCGACGATATCGTTAAAAAATCCATCAATTATATCGGTGCGATGAAGCTAAAAGAAAAATATCCACGCGATATTCGCATTAATTTTGAAAAATTTCCCGATGAAAAGACCTGCTTAAAAGTATATGAATATTACGAAGATCAAAAGACTAAAATGTTTGCTTTAGATTTTGATGATTTAATGTTATGGACTATTGAAATATTAACTAATTTCCCTGATATCAGAATGAAGTGGCAAGAAAAATATGAACACATTCTCGTCGATGAATTCCAAGACACCAATGATACCGAATATAAAATGTTATCTTTAATCATGAATAACGCCACATCGCTATATGTTGTAGGTGATCCAGATCAAACCATCTATACGTGGAGAGGGGCTAATCAAAGAATCATCTTAGATTTAGAAAAACGTTTCCCATTAATTAAGACCGTTATCTTAAATGAGAATTATCGTTCCACACAAACGATATTAGACAGCGCGAATAAATTAATCGATTATAACAAAGAAAGAGTTAAAAAAGATTTATATACCAATAATGGTAAAGGTGATCCTATCATCATTAAATCTTTTGCTTCTTCTCGCTTAGAAGCGGAATATGTCGCTAAAGAGATAATTAGAATAGTCGGTACGAATAGATATACCTATAACGATATCGCTATTTTATATCGTAGCAACTATATCACTCTTGATTTTGAGCAAATGTTAACCTCGTATCAAATTCCATATCGTGTCTATGGTGGTATGAAATTCTATCAAAGAAGAGAAGTTAAAGATGTTTTAGCCTACTTTAGATTAATTATTAATAAGAAAGATAATGTCGCTTTTGAAAGAATTATCAATGTTCCAAGAAGAGGTATAGGTGATACATCTATTGCCAAACTTAAAAATGAAGCGGAATCTAATGGGTTAACATTATATGAATATTCCGAATTTATTGATAATTTTAAAAGCGATATCTCCTCTAAAGTGAAGAATTCTTTAAAGGTTTTAACCCAAAGAATTGATATCGCTAGAGAAGATATAAATAAGAACGAAGAAATATTCTCTAAAACTCTTGAAGATATGCTATCAGAAATTGGATATTATGAAGCTTTATTAAAAGAGGATGATGGAGATGAAAGATTAGATAACGTTAAAGCTATCTTTGAAGACTTAAGACATTATTTAAAAGATAATCCTGAAGCTACATTTGATGAATATTTACAAAACATCGCTCTCGTATCCGCGCAGGATGATATGGTTGATGGCAATTTCGTTACCATGATGACCGCTCATACGGCAAAAGGATTAGAATATCCTATCGTCTTTGTGGTGAGATTTAATGATTCAGTCTTCCCAAATGCTCGCGCGGTTAATGAAGGTGGAGCTAATGCCATGGAAGAAGAAAGACGTCTAGCCTACGTAGCCTTTACTAGAGCTAAAGAAAAATTATATATCACTTTTAATTTTGGATATTCCTATGTCGCTCAAGCATCATTAGGGGCTTCTCCATTTATTAAAGAATCTGGAAATCAAATCAAAGTCGATAATATGAATCGACAGACATATCAATCACCATTTTCTCCATTTAATTCCGCTTTCAATAAAGATTTTGATGATGAATTATATGAAGATAATTATTTTGAAAATAAGAAGCCAAAAACTTATAGAGATAACACTCCTATCGTGCAGAATTTTGACGAAGAAGAAAATAATGGCATCGATGATTGGAAAGTAGGGGATTTATTAACTCATAAGAAATTTGGTGATGGCGTTGTAATAGAGGTTGAAGGTGACGGCATCATCGATGTGGAATTCGATGAAGTAGGAACTAAAACATTAATGGGTAATCATCCTTCAATATCTAGAAGGAAAAAGGAGAATAACTAATAATTATGGAAGCGAGTCAAAGAGTTAAAGAAATAACCGAATTATTAGAAAAATATAATTATGAATATTATGTATTAGATAATCCAAGCGTCTCTGATGCTGAATATGACCGTCTAATGCAAGAATTAATCATGCTGGAAGAAAAATATCCAGAACTTAGATCACCTCTTTCACCTACCCAAAGAGTGGGAGGACAGGTTCAATCTGAATTTAAAAAGATTCCTCATAAGAGAATGATGTTATCACTTGCTAACGCATTCAACGAGGATGATTTATATGATTTTGACCGCAAAGTCAAAGAAATAACTGGTGAAGATAAAATCACCTATATGGCGGAATTAAAAATAGATGGACTTGGTATGTCGCTCGTATACCATAGAAATTTATTATACGCAGTCACTAGGGGAGATGGGACAGAAGGAGAAGATGTAACTTCTAATGTCATCACCATTAAATCCATTCCTAGCCATATCGATTTGGATGACGATTTCGAGGTCCGTGGAGAAGTCTTCATGCCTAAGAAATCATTAAAGAAATTAAACGATGCTAGAGAGCTTACTGGCGAACCATTATTTGCCAATGCAAGAAATGCCGCGGCAGGTTCTATTAGAAATTTAGATTCATCTATCGCTGCATCACGTGGATTAGATGCTTTCTGGTATTATTTTGTTAATGCTTCTGATTTTGGTGTTAGATATCATTCTAAAGCCTTAGAAATGTGTGATAAATTAGGATTTAAAACCAATCCCGAAAGAAGATTATGTAACGGTATTGAAGAAGTTATTAAATACATCAATGAATACACCGAAAAAAGACCTAATTTAGATTATGATATTGATGGCATTGTCATTAAGGTCGATGATATGTCTTTATATGATAGATTAGGTTATACCGCGAAGACTCCACGTTGGGCTATCGCATATAAATTCCCACCAGAAGAAGTGGTCACTAAATTAGAAGACATCATCTTTACCGTTGGCAGAACTGGTAAGATTACTCCTAATGCTGTCTTAGAACCAGTTCGTGTCGCTGGATCTGTCGTTAGAAGAGCGACTTTGCATAATGAAGACTTCATCAAAGATAAGGGTCTTATGATTGGTGATTATGTCTATTTAAGAAAAGCTGGGGATGTTATTCCTGAAGTAGTTAAAGTAGCAACAGAACGAAGAGACGGTACTCAAACACCATTTACTTGGATTGAAAAATGTCCAGTATGTGGTGGACCATTAATTAGAAAAGATGCGATGCATTTTTGTGTCAATGAACACTGCGACGCTAAACATATTGAAGGTATGATTCATTTTGCCTCACGTGATGCCATGGATATCGATGGAATGGGTGAAAAAGTAGTGGAGCAATTCTTTAATCAAGGCTTCTTCCACTCCATTGATGAGATATATCATTTATATGAACATCGAGATGAAATCATTGAATTAGATGGCTGGCAACAAAAATCAATCGATAAATTATTAAACGCCATTGAAGATTCTAAAGCCAATTCCTTAGAAAGATTATTATTTGGTCTAGGCATTAAAGAAGTTGGTGCGAAGATGGCTAAAACTCTTGCTAAGAAATTTATTACACTAGATAATTTAGCTTCGGTTAGTGAAGAAGAATTATTAGAAATTAATGATGTTGGTCCAGTATTAGCTTCAAGCCTCACCACTTGGTTTAAAAATGAGAGCAATATGGCCTTAATAAATAAGTTAAGAGACCTCGGTTTGAATTTTGAATACAAGGGTTCAACTTCCAGCGCTGCTGACTCATATTTCTCCGGAAAAACCTGCGTTTTGACGGGAACTTTGTTCGAAATGACCAGAAATGAAGCTAGCAAAATATTAGAAGATTTAGGCGCTAAAGTTACGGGATCAGTATCAAGAAGTACCGATATAGTTATCGCTGGTCCAGGTGCTGGTTCTAAATTAGATAAAGCCCAACAATTAGGTATTGAAATAATTGATGAAGAAACATTCTTAGAATTAATTAAGAAATAATAATTCTATTTAAATAAATCCCTGAAGTGATATTATATTTCAGTGATTGGAGTAACATTATGAAAGAAGTTAACAAAGAAGTATTAAAACAAGCGGCCAATAATCTTCTATTCGATATGTCGGAAGAAGAATATGACACTTTATTACATGAATTTGATATCATCTTAGGTCAAATGTCTTTTATCGGCTCTATTAAAGGAGTGGATGAAGTTGAACCAATGACCTTCCCATTTGATGTATCAATATCTTATCTAAGAGAAGATGAAGCTGCGAAACCATTACGTCAAAAAGATGCGCTTAAGAACGCCCATGACATAGTTTTAGGGCAAATTAAATTGCCAAAGGTGGTGGGATAATGACTTATTTAGATTTACCTATCAGTGAAATCCACGCCGCTTTAATGGCTAAAAAAGTTACTCCATTAGAATTAGTCAAAGAAGCTCTTGCTAGAGCAAAAGCGGATAAAGATAATTGTTTTGAACTGATTTTAGAAGAATCAGCAATCGCTAAAGCTGAATCCTTAGGAGAACCTCAAGATAATCCATTTTGGGGCATACCTTATATTGCTAAAGATAATTTCTCCACTAAAGATTTTGAAACAACCGGCTCTAGTAATATCTTAAATGGCTATGTGCCATTATTTAACGCTACAGTTATAGAAAAATTAGATAATGCTGGAGCGATATTAATCGCTAAATCCACTCTCGATGAATTAGCGATGGGTGGAACAGGCACTACTGGTCATAAAGGCATCACTTATAATCCATATGATAAAGAACACAATCACCTCGTTGGTGGTTCTAGTTGTGGTAGCGCTTCAGCGACCGCAAGTGGTGTTGTTCCTTTCTCATTAGGTTCAGATACCGGTGACTCAGTAAGAAAACCAGCATCTAATGTCGGTCTTGTGGGCTTTAAACCATCTTGGGGTAGAATTTCTCGTTATGGTTTATTTCCATTTGCCCCGTCTTTAGATCATGTAGCCTATTTTACTAGAAATGTCGAAGATGCGGCCTTAGCCTTAACCTTATTATCAGGTCATGATGATAATGATATGACTTCTTCATATAAAGAAGTGGAAGATTATTCCAAATATTTATCTAAAGATGCCAAGGGATTTAAAGTCGCTATTATTAAAAACGTCTTAGATTCTATCAGTGATAAAACTATTAAAGAAAAATTCCTAGAAACCTGTAATTCTTTAAAAGAACGTGGGATTTGCGTGGATTTTGTAGAAATTGATGAAGATTTATTAAAAGCTATTTATCCAACATATATCGTTATTTCTTGTGCGGAAGCCACATCAAATAACGCTAATTTGGATGGAATTAAATTTGGTCCACGTTATGAAGGAGATACCTATCAAGAAGTCATGAAGAAGGCTAGAACCAATGGCTTCTCTGAATTAATTAGAAGAAGATTTGTTATCGGTTCATATGCCTTGATGAGAGAGAATCAAGAAGAATTATTCCTAAGAGCGCAAAAAGTTAGAAGAGTAATCGTTAATAAGGTCAATGATATCTTAAAAGAATATGATTTCATCTATCTTCCAGCCTCTCCAACACCAGCGCCTTTAATTAAAGGTTCTAGTGATAAATTATCTAATGAATATCTCATCGCGGATAACCATCTAGCAATAGCTAATTTCGCAGGTCTTCCATCAATAACCTTACCAATTGGTTTTGAAAACGGACTTCCATTCGGTGGAAATATCACTGGTCGAGCCTTTGAAGAAGGTAATGTCTTAGCCGTTGCTAAAACTCTAGAAGATATCACCGGATTAAAAGGATTATCAGTGTTAAATAAGGAGGACAGATAAGATGAATTTTGAAGCAGTCATCGGATTAGAAATCCATGTCCAGATGAAAACTAAATCGAAGATGTTCTCTAATGGACCAGTTACTTATGGTAATTATCCTAATTATGAAGTCGTACCATTGGATATGGCTTTTCCAGGCACCATGCCAATAGTTAATAAACAAGCGGTAATTAACGGCATTCGTGTAGCCCATGCTTTGAATATGACCATTGATAGAGAATTATGGTTTGATAGAAAGAACTATTTCTATTCTGATTTACCTAAGGGTTTTCAAATCACCCAAAATGCCAGACCTATTGGTCATGATGGTTATTTAATCATCAAGACCTCCAAAGGCGAAAGAAAAATAGGTATCGAAAGAATACATCTCGAAGAAGATACTTGTAAACAATTACATTTTAATGATTACACCTTATTAGATTATAATCGTGCGGGTATTCCTCTTGCAGAAATTGTCTCTCGCCCAGAAATTAGAAGCGGAGAAGAGGCGATGAAATATGTGGAAACCATTAGAAGTATCGTCTCATTCTTAGATGTATCTGATGGTAAGATGGAAGAGGGTTCTTTAAGATGCGATGTTAATGTATCTATCCGCCCAGTTGGTAGCGAGAAATTTGGTACAAAAGTAGAAATTAAAAACCTAAATTCCTTGCAAAACGTGAAATTAGCCTTGGATTATGAAATCAAAAGGCAAGAACAAATCCTATTAAGCGGGGGAGAAGTTAGACAAGAAACACGTCGTTTTGATGAAGCTAAAAAAGAAACAGTCTTAATGCGTGTTAAAACTGATGCGGTTGATTATAAATATTTCACCGAACCGAATATTCCTCCAATTAAATTAAGCGAAGAATTCATTGAAGAAGCAATTAGGACCTCCAATGAATTAGCCTCAAGCAAGATGGAAAGATATCTAGGATTTGGCTTAAATGAATATGATGCAAATCAATTGATTCAAAATAGAGATATTTCCAACTATTTTGATGAATGTATGAAATTAGGCGCTAACGCGAAACTCATCGCTAACTGGATTATTGTTGATATACAAGCTATATTAAATAAAGAAGAGATATCTATTAATGATTTTGCTATTAAGCCATCTCATTTAGTGGAATTAATATCATTAATCGATGATAAGACCATCTCCAACAAACAAGCTAGAGATGTCTTTAATGAAATGCTTACTAGCGAAGCATCTGCAAAAGATATAATCAAAAAGATGGGTTCATCACAGGTATCTGATCAAAGCCAATTATTAAATTGGATTAACGAAGTATTAGAGGCTAATCCTCAATCCATTATCGATTATAAAAATGGTAAGGATAGAGCCTTAGGCTTCCTCGTGGGCCAAGTCATGAAGTTATCTAAAGGTCAGGCTAATCCTGGTCTTAGTAATAAATTAATAAAGGAAGAATTAGACAAGAGGTAAATTATGGCAATCTTAGTTACAGGCGGAACCGGGTTCATCGGTTCTCACACAGTTGTGGAATTACTTACTAGGGGTAAGGAAGTAATTATTATTGATAATTTGGTT